>CAUJIL010000220.1 GCA_963204845.1 Pseudomonadota bacterium
AAAACATCAGTGACAGGAGATGGACTGCAGATGGCTGCGATCAGTGAGGTGAAGGCGATCGAGGTACTCGATTCGCGCGGCAATCCGACCGTCGAGGCGAGCGTGCGGCTCGCCGGCGGCGCCATCGGCGTGGCGTGCGCGCCCTCGGGTGCGTCCACCGGTTCGCGCGAGGCGCTCGAGCTGCGCGACGGTGACGCCGCGCGCTACAGTGGCAAGGGCGTGCTGAGGGCGGTGGCCGCGATCAACGGCGAGATCGCCGCCCTGCTGGCGGGGCGCGACGCGCTCGACCAGCGCGGGCTCGACCGCGCGATGATCGAGGCCGACGGCACCGAGAACAAGTCGCGCCTGGGCGCCAACGCGATCCTCGCGGTGTCGCTGGCCGCCGCGAAGGCCGCCGCGGTGGCGCGCGGCCTGCCGCTGTACGCGCACATCGCGGAGCTGAACGGAACCGCGGGCCAGTACTCGATGCCGCTGCCGATGATGAACATCATCAACGGCGGCGAGCACGCCGACAACAACGTCGACATCCAGGAATTCATGATCCAGCCGGTCGGCGCGCCCAGCTTCGCCGAGGCCTTGCGCTGCGGCGCCGAGATCTTCCATGCGCTGAAGAAGGTGCTGCACGAGCGCGGACTGGGCACCTCGGTCGGCGACGAGGGCGGCTTCGCGCCGAACTTGCCGTCGAACGAGGCCGCGCTCGAGGCGATCCTCGCCGCCACCGCGAAGGCTGGTTACCGCATGGGCCACGATGTGACGCTGGCGCTCGACTGCGCCGCGTCGGAGTTCTACCGCGACGGCCGCTACGTGCTCGCCGGCGAGGGCAAGAGTTTCGACGCGGCCGGCTTCGCGGCGTACCTGGACGAACTCGCGGGCCGCTACCCGATCCTGTCGATCGAGGACGGCATGGACGAGAGCGACTGGGACGGCTGGGCCGAGCTGACGCGCCGCTCGGGCCAGCGCCTGCAACTGGTGGGTGACGACCTGTTCGTGACCAACACCAGGATCCTCGCCACCGGCATCGAGCGCGGTATCGCCAACTCGATCCTGATCAAGTTCAACCAGATTGGCAGCCTCAGCGAGACGCTCGATGCCATCGCGATGGCGCGCCGCGCCGGTTACACCGCGGTGATCTCGCACCGCTCGGGCGAGACCGAGGACACCACGATCGCCGATCTCGCCGTGGGCACCGCGGCCGGGCAGATCAAGACCGGTTCGCTGTGCCGCTCGGACCGCGTGGCGAAGTACAACCGGCTGCTGCGCATCGAGGCCGAGCTCGGCGCGCGGGCGCCGTACCGCGGCCGCGCCGAGCTGCGGCACGCCTGAACGCGATGGCCGGCGCGATGCCTCAGCACGGTCAGGGAGCACGCGCATGATCCGCTGGAAGTGGGTCTGCGGCGCGCTTGGCGTGCTGCTGCTCGCGCTGCAGGCGGCGCTGTGGATAGGGCAGGGCAGCGTGGCCGAGGTGGTCGCGCTGCAGCGCCAGATCGATGCTTACCGCGAGGGCAATGCGGCGCTGCGCGATCGCAACCGCCGCCTCGAGGTCGAGGTGCAGGAGTTCAAGAGCGGGCTCGACAGCGTCGAGGAAATGGCGCGCGAGGAGCTCGGCATGGCGCGCGAGGGCGAGACCTTCTACCTGCTGGTCAAACCCTGAACCGTGGGCGCGCAGGGCAGCGACGGCACGCGTGCGGCGACCCCGGTGTGGGTGGCGGTTCCGGCAGCCGGCAGCGGCGCGCGCATGGGCGCCGGCATTCCCAAGCAATACCTGCCGCTGGCCGGCAAGCCGCTCGCGGAGCACACGCTGGGCGCGCTGCTCGCGGTAGCGCAGGTGCGCGAGACCGTGGTCGCGATCGCCCCCGGTGACCCGCACTGGGCAGCGCTCGCGCCAGCGCTGCGTGCGCGCGTGCGCGTGGTCGACGGCGGCGCGACGCGCGCCGCCTCGGTCGCGAATGCGCTGCGCGGCTTCTCGCGCCGGCCGGATCCCGGGGACTGGGTGCTGGTGCACGATATGGCGCGTCCCTGCGTGCGCCCCGCGCGGATCGACGCGATGCTGCGCGAACTGGACGCGGACCCGGTCGGCGGGCTGCTCGCGCTGCCGCTGGCCGATACGCTGAAGCGCGCCGACGCCGCGCAGCGCGTCGCGGCCACGGTGCCGCGCGACGCGCTGTGGCGCGCGCAGACGCCGCAGGTGTTCCGCTTCGCGCTGCTCGAACGCGCGCTGGACGAGGCGCTCGCCAGCGGGGAGGAGATCACCGACGAGGCGATGGCGATCGAGCGGCTGGGTTTGCAGCCGCGGCTGCTCGCCGGCAGCGAGGACAACATCAAGGTCACGCGCCCCGAGGATCTGGCGCTCGCCGAGTACCACCTGAGCTGCCACGGAGCGCAGTCATGAGAATCGGCCACGGCTACGACGTGCACCGCTTCGGCGACGGCGAAGCGGTGATCCTCGGCGGCGTGCGGATCCCGCACACGCACGGACTGGTCGCGCATTCGGACGGCGACGTCGCGCTGCACGCGCTGTGCGACGCGCTGCTCGGCGCGATCGCCGCCGGTGACATCGGACACCATTTCCCGGACTCGGACGCACGCTATCGCGGCGCCGACAGCCGCGAACTGCTGCGCGCGTGCATGGCGCAGGTGCGCGCGGCCGGTTACCGGCTCGGCAACGCGGACCTGACGCTCATCGCCGAGCGCCCACGCCTGGCGTCGCACATCGCGGCGATGCGCGCGAACATCGCCGTGGACCTCGGCGCGCGCGAGGCCGACGTGAACGTGAAAGCCACCACCAGCGAGGGGCTCGGTTTCACCGGCCGGCGCGAAGGCATCGCCGCGCACGCGGTGGTGCTGCTGGTGATGCAGGACCACGCCGCATGAATCGCGCCGGCATCGGCATGACCTCGCAGCGCACGCGCGCGCGGCTCGT
Organism: Pseudomonadota bacterium; assembly: GCA_963204845.1. Lineage (GTDB taxonomy): Bacteria > Pseudomonadota > Gammaproteobacteria > Pseudomonadales > UBA5518 > UBA5518. The sequence goes on from CAUJIL010000220.1 coordinate 2,921, forward strand.
CGAACGGCTGTTCGAGCAGGGCATCACCGATATCCGCGTGCTCGAGGTCATGCGCACCACGCCGCGCCACCTGTTCGTCGACGAGGCACTCGCGCATCGCGCCTACGAGGACGCCGCGCTGCCGATCGGGTTCAACCAGACGCTGTCGCAGCCGTACACGGTCGCGCGGATGACCGAACTGCTCCTCGCCGGCGGTCGGCCGGCGAACGTGCTCGAGATCGGCACCGGCTCCGGCTACCAGACCGCCGTGCTCGCGCAACTGGTCGGGGAGGTGTGTTCGGTCGAGCGCATCCGGGCGCTGCAGGAGCGCGCCCGCCTGCGCCTGCGCGAGCTGAAGATCTACAACGTCGCGTTGCGTCACGGCGACGGTTTCGCCGGCTGGCCGTCGCGCGCGCCGTTCGACGGCATCCTGACCACCGCCGCGCCGCGCAGCGTGCCGGAGGAACTGCTCAGGCAGCTGCGCGTCGGCGGGCGGCTCGTGATCCCGATCGGCGATGACCGCACGCAGCGCCTGACCGTGGTGACGCGTACCGAGGACGGGCACGAGGTGCGCGAGGTCGAACCGGTGCGTTTCGTGCCGCTGGTGAGCGGCACGGTGCGTTGAAGCGGCCAGCAGGTGGGGCGGAACACCGCCTGTGGCCCGGCGACAGGCGTCCATTGGCCCCGATTTTTCCGCCGTAATGTGAAAAACTACCGGTTTTGACAACGTGGGCGGTTGACATCAGTCCGGGAACGGCGCAAATTGCCTTCAAGCAATTCGTTGAAAAATCATACCGATAAAAACTTTTCTTAAACAGGACGCGCAGTAAAGTCGCGCAAAAGCATAAAATAGGGCCAGATCCAGCGGGGATGGCCTGGAACACACCAGCCAACGGAATGAATGAGTCGAGCGAGCCCGTACATCGTCGTCCTGGCAACCGGCCTGCTGCTCGGTCTGGCAGGCTGTTCGAGCCGGTCGTACTACTCGGACCTGCCGGAACCGGTCGCCGTGCCGGAGCCCGGGGCGTCGCGCGGCTCCCAGGCCTCGCAAGGCAACGGCTATACGGTGAAACGGGGCGACACGCTGCACTCGATCGCGTTCGCGGCCGGCACCGATTGGGTGACAGTGGCGCGCCTGAACGGCATTGCGGCGCCGTACACGATCTACCCCGGACAGCGGCTGCGGCTCAGTGCCTCGGGCGCCCCGGTGACGCTCGGCATGGAGCCCGACCGTCCGGCCGCGCCGGCACCTGGTGTGGCGTCGGCCACCCGCGGTGCACCGGCGGCCACGCCGGCACCGGTCCGGCCGGCGCCAGCGGTGGCTACGCCGGCGTCGCGGCCGAGCGCACCGCCGCCACCACCGCCGGTGGCCTCCGGCAAGCCCGGGGCGTGGCAGTGGCCGAGCGCCGGGCGGGTGCTGCAGGGTTACGCGAACGGCGTGCAACCGCACAAGGGCATCGATATCTCCGGCAACACCGGCGACCCGGTGGTGGCGGCGCGCAGCGGCACGGTGGTCTATGCGGGCAGCGGGGTGCGCGGGTACGGCAACCTGTTGATCGTCAAGCACGACGCGCACTGGCTCAGCGCCTATGCGCACAACAGCAGGCTGCTCGTGGTCGAGGGAGACACGGTGCGGGCGGGACAACGCATCGCCGAGATGGGAGACAGCGGCACCGACCGGACCAAGCTGCACTTCGAGGTGCGCAGGCAGGGCAGTCCGGTCGATCCGATACAAGTGCTGCCCAGGCGATGAATGGGCGGCGGCAAAACTCGTAGCAAGGGGACAACGCGATGGCAATGGAAGCAGGCGTGCAGTTCGAGGACGAGGCACTGGTCGCGGCGGAAGCCGAGTTCGGCGCGGACTTCGACGGCGACATCGAGGGTATCGCGGAAGTCGGGGCCGAGGAGCGCGACGACGAGTTCATAGCCACCCGCCGCGAGGACTCCGGCGTGCAGCGCACGCTCGACGCGACGCAGATGTATCTGGGCGAGATCGGCTTCTCGCCGCTGCTGAGCGCGGAGGAGGAGCGTTATTACGCGCGCCTCGCGCTGCGCGGGGACGCAGCCGGGCGCAAGCGCATGATCGAGAGCAACCTGCGCCTGGTCGTGAAGATTTCGCGGCGCTACCTGAACCGCGGGCTGTCCTTGCTCGACCTGATCGAGGAGGGCAACCTCGGGCTGATCCGCGCGGTCGAGAAGTTCGACCCCGAGCGCGGCTTCCGCTTCTCGACCTACGCGACGTGGTGGATCCGCCAGACCATCGAGCGCGCGATCATGAACCAGACGCGCACGATCCGGCTGCCGATCCACGTGGTCAAGGAGTTGAACGTCTACCTGCGCGCGGCGCGCGAACTCACGCAGCGGCTCGACCACGAGCCCTCGGCCGAGGAAATCGCCGAACTGGTCGACAAGCCGGTCGAGGACGTCAAGCGCATGCTCGGGTTGAACGAGCGCGTGACCTCGGTCGACGTGCCGCTGGGGCCGGATTCGGACCGCTCGCTGCTCGACACCATCGCCGACCAGCAGGTCTCCGACCCGGCCGAATTGCTGCAGGACGAGGACATGCGCGAGAGCATCGCCGCGTGGCTGGAGGAACTGAACGACAAGCAGCGCGAAGTGATCGCGCGACGCTTCGGGCTGGCGGGCTACGATGCGGCGACGCTGGAGGAAGTGGGGCGTGCGATCGGTCTCACGCGCGAGCGCGTGCGCCAGATCCAGGTGGAGGCGTTGCGGCGCCTGCGCGAAATCCTCGAGCGCCAGGGTCTGACCGGCGACGCCGTGTTCGGGTAGGCCCGGGCTGCGCCCGGCCCCATCCCGTAGGTCCGGGCTGTGCCCGGACATGATGTTCCCGGACATGATCTGTTCGGCCGCAGGCCGAACCTACGCGGGCTTTGCTCGGCGCCGGGATGAACCTACGCGGACATCTTCCGTAGGTCCGGGCTGTGCCCGGACATGATGTGCCCGGACATGATGTGCCCGGACAAGGCGTGTCCGCACATGAACTGTTCGGCCGCAGGCCGAACCTACGCGAACGGGTGGCGGGTTCTCAGCGCACCAGGTGCTGCAGCTTGTTCGGCACGCCGTTCCACTGCTCGGCGTCGGGCAGCTGGTCTTTCTTCTCGGTGATGTTCGGCCACACCTGCGCGAGCTCGGCGTTGATCTCGAGGTATGCCTGCTGGTCTTCCGGCAACTCGTCCTCGGAGAAGATCGCGTCCACCGGGCATTCGGGTTCGCACAGCGCGCAGTCGATGCACTCGTCGGGATGGATGACGAGGAAGTTCGGGCCTTCGTAGAAACAGTCCACCGGGCACACCTCGACGCAGTCGGTGTGCTTGCAGTTGATGCAGTTGTCTCCAACGACGAAAGTCATGGCGCGCGGGCCTCTTGCTGCAGGTTGCGGGTGAATCGGAAGCGGGCGAAGTCTAGCACGTCGTGCCGTGCGTGTCAGACGCGCGGCAGGATGAAAATTCAGCCATTTCCGCGCGCTTCCTGCACGAGTTCGTAGAGCAGCGCGTGCGCCTCGCGCGGTGTGAGCGCATCGGGGTCGGTGGCGCGCAACCGCGCCGCCAGCGCCTCGGGCCGCGGGTCCGGGTCGAACAGCAACTGGCCCTGCGCGGGCGCCGCGCTGGCACTGCCGCCGGGGTGCGGGGTCTCGAGTTCCTGCAGCTTGCGCCGTGCCTCCGCGATCACCGGCTGCGGCACGCCGGCCAGCGCCGCGACCTGCAGCCCGTAGGAGCGGCTCGCCGGACCCGGGCGCACCGCGTGCAGGAACACGATGCGGTCGGCGTACTCGGTGGCGTCGAGGTGCACGTTCGCCACCCCCTCGATTTCCTCCGGCAGCGCGGTCAGTTCGAAGTAATGGGTGGCGAACAGCGTGAACGCGCGTTGCCGGCGCGCCAGCCGCGCCGCGGCGGCCCACGCCAGCGAGAGCCCGTCGAAGGTGCCGGTGCCGCGCCCGATCTCGTCCATCAGCACCAGGCTGCGGTCGGTGGCGTTGTGCAGGATCGTCGCGGTCTCGGTCATCTCGACCATGAACGTGGAGCGTCCGCCCGCGAGGTCGTCGGAGGAGCCGATGCGCGTGAAGATGCGGTCGACCAGCGGGATCTCGGCCGCGCTCGCGGGCACGAAGCTGCCGATGTGCGCGAGCAGTGTGATCAGCGCCACCTGGCGCATGAACGTGGATTTTCCGCCCATGTTCGGACCGGTGATGATCAGCATGCGGGTGCGTTCGTCGAGCGCGAGATCGTTGGGGATGAACGGCCCGTCGAGCACGCGTTCGACGACCGGATGACGGCCACCGGTGATGTGCAGGCGCTGTTCGTTGCTGAAGCGCGGCCGGCAGTAGTCGAGCGTGGCGGCACGCTCCGCCAGTGTGGCCAGCACGTCGAGCTCGGCGAGTGCCGCGGCAGTGCGCTGCAGCGCGGCAAGGTCCTCGAGCAGCCGGTCGAGCAGGCGCTCGTAGAGCCATTTCTCTCGGGCCAGCGCGCGAGCGCGGGCGCTCAGTGCCTTGTCCTCGAAGGCCTTGAGTTCCGGCGTGATGTAGCGCTCGGCGTTCTTCAGCGTCTGGCGGCGGATGTAGTCCGCCGGCGCCTGCGCGGCCTGCGCGCGCCCGAGTTCGATGTAGTAGCCGTGCACGCGGTTGTAGCCCACGTGCAGGTTCGCAAGCCCGGTGCGTTCGCGCTCGCGCGCCTCGAGGTCGAGCAGGAAATCGTGCGCGCCGGAATCCAGCTGGCGCAGCTCGTCGAGTTCCTCGTCGTATCCGTCGGCGATCACGCCGCCGTCGCGCACCACCACCGGCGGATTCTCCACCAGCGCGCGCGCGAGCTCTGCGGCGACGTTCGGGAACTCGCCTGCCGCTTCCAGCAGCCGCCGGGTCAGCGGCGCCTCGAGCCCCGCGCAGGCGGCGTGCAGCGCGGGCAGGCTGGCGAGCGCGGCGCCCAGCCGGCTGAGGTCGCGCGGCCGCGCCGAGCGCAGCGCCACCCGCGCGAGGATGCGTTCGATATCGCCGATCGCGCCCAGCGCCTCGCGCGGTGCGTGGTGACGCGCGTCGTCGACCAGTTCGGCGATCGCCGCCTGACGCGCCTCGAGCTCCTCGCGCCGGCGCAGCGGGCGGCGCAGCCAGCGGCGCAACCAGCGCGCGCCCATAGCGGTGCGCGTGGTGTCGAGCACCCACGCGAGCGTGTGCTCGTCGCCGCCGCTGAAGTTGTTGTCGATCTCGAGGTTGCGCAGCGACGCCGCGTCGAGCACCACGGCGTCCTCGCGCGCATCGGGCAGCAGCGCGCGCACGTGCGGCAGCTCGCTGCGCTGCGTCTCGCGCGCGTAGCGCAGCAGGCAACCGGCCGCGGCGAGTCCCGCGCCGAGCTGCGCGCAGCCGAAGCCCTCCAGATCCCGGGTGCCGAACTGCGCGTTCAGCAGCTCGGTGGCGCTGCGCAG
>CAUJIL010000221.1 GCA_963204845.1 Pseudomonadota bacterium
CCTGGAGGGCGCGCTGCCCGACTGGCGCGCGGCGCGTGACGTGGCGCTGCGCACGCCCGGGGTGGAGCAGGCCGTGCCGTACGTCGAGGCGCAGGCGATGCTGGCGCACGGCCCGCGCGTGGTCGGCAGCGCGATCCGCGGCGTCGACCCGGCGGAGGAACGCAAGGCGGTGGGGCTCGCGCAGCACGTCAGCGGCGGGCGGCTCGAGGACCTGCAGCCGGGCGCGTGGCGGATCATCCTGGGCGCGGCGCTGGCGACGGAGCTCGGCGTCGAGGTCGGCGGCACGGTCGTGCTGATCGCGCCGGAGGGCGCGGCGACGCCCGATGGCATCGTGCCGCGCATGCGGCGCTTCACCGTCGCCGGCACCTTCGAGTCGGGGATGTACGAGTTCGACCGCGGCCTCGCGCTGGTGCATCTGGCCGACGCGGCACGGATCTACCGCCTCGGCGACCGCGTCACCGGATTGCGCCTCGCGCTGGACGATCCGTTCCGCGCGCCCGAGACGGTGCGCAATCTCGCGCTCGAGCTCGGCGGCGGCTTCTACGTCAGCGACTGGACGCGCAACCACGCAAATTTCTTCCGCTCCATCGAGCTCACGAAGTCGATGATGTTCGTGATCCTGCTGATGATCGTCGGCGTCGCCGCCTTCAACATCGTCGCCACGCTGGTCATGATCGTGAAGGAGAAGCAGCAGGACATCGCCATCCTGCGCACGCTCGGGGCCGGGCCACGCAACGTGCTCGCGACCTTCGCGCTGCAGGGCACGCTGATCGGTCTCGCCGGCACGCTCGCCGGCGCCGCGCTCGGCGTGCTGCTGTCGAACAACCTGCAGTCGCTGGTGCATGCGCTGGAGCGGCTGCTCGGCGTGCAGTTCCTCGACGAGCGCGTCTATTTCATGAGCGACCTGCCGGCCTACGTCGAGTGGCTCGACGTGGCGCAGATCTGCGGCGTCGCCTTCCTGCTGTGCGCGCTGGCGACGCTGTATCCGGCCTGGCGCGCAGCCCGCACCCAGCCGGCCGAGGCGCTGCGACATGACTGAGGTGGCTTGATGAGCGACGACCTGGCCGTAGCCGTCTTCGAGAGGTGGCCCGATGAGCGATGACCCGGCCGTGCCCGTCCTCGATGCGCGCGGCATCCGCCGCGAGTTCCGCGAGGGTTCTTCGACGCTGACGGTGCTCGAGGGCGTGAACCTGCGGATCTTCGCCGGCGAGCGTCTGGCGATCGTCGGCGCCTCGGGGTCGGGCAAGACCACGCTGCTGCAGATCCTCGGCGGCCTCGACCGTCCGACGGCCGGCAGCGTGGCGATCGCCGGCCGCGACATCCATGCGCTCGACGAGCGTGCGCGTGGCGAGCTGCGCAACCGCACGCTCGGTTTCGTCTACCAGTTCCACCACCTGCTGCCCGAGTTCAGCGCGCTGGAGAACGTCGCGATGCCGCTGCTGGTGCGGCGTACGCCGACCGCCGAAGCGAAACAGCGCGCCGCCGCGCTGCTCGGCCGCGTCGGCCTCGGTGCGCGCCTGGAGCACCGGCCGCACGAGCTCTCGGGCGGCGAGCGGCAGCGCGCCGCCGTGGCGCGCGCGCTGGTGACCGGGCCGCGACTGGTGCTCGCCGACGAGCCGACCGGCAATCTCGACGGCCACAATGCCGCGCAGGTCTTCGAGCTGATGCTGGAGCTCAACCGCGAGCTCGGCACGAGCCTCGTGATCGTGACCCACGACACGCGCCTTGCGGCACGCATGGACCGGATCCTGACCCTGGACGGCGGGAATCTGCGCGAAGAGGCCCGATCAGGCGCTTGAGCCGCTGCGGCGCGCGCGATATTTCTTGATCGTCCGCTGGCGCCAGGCGAGCTCCAGCAGCAGCCATCCCAGCAGCCCGGCCGCCGCGGCGCAGAGTGCGCAGCCGGTCAGGAAGGGCTTCCACATGGGGCCGAGGCCGTGCTGCAGCCAGTCCCACGAGGGCTCGAAGCCGAAGTGTCCGCCGGGCAGGCCGAGCGCGAAGCAGCCGACGCGGTAGGCGAGGTAGTAGGCCGGCACCGCCGTCAGCGGATTCACGAGGAACGTGGTCGCGACGATCACCGGCACGTTCACGCGCGCCAGTACAGCGACCGCGAGCGCCGCCGGCACGTGTACCGGCAGTGGCACGAAACAGATCGCGAGACCGGCGCCGAAGGCCACGGTGATGCCGCGCCGCTGCAGCGACCAGAGGCGCGCGTCGCCGAGCCAGCGGGCGAAGGGGCGGGCATACCAGCGGTCGCGGACGCGGTGCACGCGGCCGCCGAGGTGGCGGACGAACGGGCGGAACATGCGAGGCGGGCACTCTAGCAGCATGGGCCGGGTCAGGCCGTGGCGATTCTCGGGGCTGCCGGCCGCGGCGGGTTTCGCCTGGTGTGCGGGGGCCTGCCTCGCGCTGTTCGGCGGCCGGTGGCCCGGCGGCGCTGCGATGCTCGTTCTGGCGGCGGCCGCGGTGCCCGCCTGCGTGCGGTGGGGCTGGCCGCGCACCGCCTGCCTGCTGGGCGGGTTCGTGCTCACCGGCGCCGTCGCGCAGCAGCAGGTCGCACTGCGCTGGCCGGGGGCGCTCGATGGCCAGCGCGTGCTGGTCGAAGGGCGCATCCGCGGCATTCCCGACGACGACGGCGCGCAGCGGCGCTTCGTTCTCGAGGGTGCGATCGTCGCGCCGGCGACGCTGGCGCGGCCGATCCGCGTGCGCGCGACCGCGCGCGGCGGCGGTGGGGGTGCCGGCGAAGGCAGCGGCGGTGGCGACAGCAGCACCAGCCCCGCGCCCCGCGCCGGCGAGCGCTGGCGATTGCTGCTGCGGCTCGAGGCGCCGCGTGCGCCGCTCAATCCCGGCGGCG
>CAUJIL010000222.1 GCA_963204845.1 Pseudomonadota bacterium
CCGTGAGCGGCAACACGCCGAGCAGGCGCAGCACGCGCGTCCAGCGCCCGCGTGGCGGCGCCGCGACGGAGCGCGCGCGCGCCGGAGCGGCTCTGCCCGCACCATGGCCACGCCGCCCGGCACCTTGCGCCGTGCCGGGACGTCCGGCACGGGTGCCACGTGGCGCCGCCGGGCGCCCCGGCGCGCCGCGTTTCGGCAGCGATGCGCGCGTCGCGGCGGCCGGACGCGCGCCGTTCGCGCGCGAACGCGCGTTGCGAGCGCGGGCGGTGCGCGGCGTGGCAGGGGGTCTGGGCATAGGGTGCGGACACGGCTGCTGACCCGACAAGGGTAGCCGATCAACACACCCGCGCTAGTGACTTCGATCGATGCGCCGTCTACGCTGAACGCGGCCCTGACCCCGATGGAGAGCGCCGATGACCGCGACCGTGCTGCCCGAACTGAGCTGCTACCTGCTGCCCGGTCACACCACGACTCCGGCCGACGCAATCGCCGAGGCTCGGCTCGCCGAGGAGCTCGGCCTGGGCAAGGTGTGGATGTCCGAGCGCTTCGATGTGAAGGACGCCGGCGTGATCTGCGCCGCGGCGCTGGCGGTGACCTCGCGCATCCACGTCGCGACGGCCGCGACCAACATCCACACCCGCCATCCGCTGGTGCTCGCCACGATGTGCAGTTCCCTGCACTACCTCTCGGGAGGGCGCTTCGAGCTGGGACTCGCGCGCGGTGTGGCGATCCGCAACCAGCTGATGGGTCTGCCGCAGGTCGGCAACGCGCGCCTCGCCGAGGGGGTGGCGTTGCTGCGCAAGCTCTGGCGCGGCGAGATGGTGCTGGGACACGACGGCGAGATGGGCAAGCTGCCGTACGCGCACATGGGCAACTGGATGCGCGCGGAGATTCCGGTGCACTTCGTCGGCTTCGGGCCGAAGAGCCTGCGCTTCGCAGGCGCCCACTTCGACGGCGTGCATCTGCACACCTTCCTCAGCCACGCGGGGCTCGCCCGGGCGCGCGCGCTGGTGCGCCAAGGCGCCAGCGACGCCGGACGCGACCCGGATGCGGTGAAGATCTGGTCGGTGCTCGCCACGGCGGTCGATCCAACACCCGAGGACCGCTTGCGCAAGCTGATCGCGCGGATGGCAACCTACATGCAGGCGCCCGGGTACATCGAGCCATTGCTGGCGCTGAACGGCTGGGATCCCGCCGTGCTCGCGCGTTTTCGCGCCAGCGAGGTCGTGAAGTCGATCCCCGGTGGCATCGACAGCGTCGCCACGCTGGAGCAGCTCGAACAGATCGCCGGGCTGATCCCGTCCGACTGGCTGCCCGCCGCGGTCGGCACGCCCGCCGCATGCGCCACTGCCTGGAAGGCCGAACTCGCGGCCGGCGCCGATGGCATCGTGATCCACGGCTCGACCCCGCAGGAATTCGCTCCGGCGCTCGCCGCGTACCGCGCGGCGTAGCCGGACCCGACCACGGATGCCACCCACAGCCGGCATCGGGGCTGCAACCCGGCGCCACGCGCGGCGCGAGTTCACGCTGCGCGCGCTGCGCCTGGCCGGCCCGTACTGGAACTCGGCGCGCAAATGGCGCGTGCGCGGCGCGACCGGCGCGCTGCTGCTGCTGACGCTGGCGCAGGTCGCACTGGCGGTCTGGACCAACTACTGGCATCGCGAACTGTTCGACGCGCTGGAGGCGCGTTCGGTCGCCGACGTGCTGCGCCAGGTCGCGGTGTTCGCGCTGATCTTCGCGGTGACGCTCGCGGTCACGGCCGTGCACCTGATGGTCAAGCGCTGGCTGCAGCTCGACTGGCGGCGCTGGCTGACGGATCGGGTGATCGGTCGCTGGATGGCGACTGGCCGCCATTACCGGTTGCTGTTCACCGCCGGCGAGCACGACAACCCGGACGGGCGCATCGCCGAGGACATCCGCATCTTCACCGAGACCACGATCGCGCTGGCCCACACGCTGGTGTTCTCGCTGCTGATGCTCGGCTCGTTCATCGAGATCCTGTGGAGCGTCTCGGGCTCGCTGCACGTGCCGGGCACCTCGCTGCACGTGCCGGGCTATCTGGTCTGGCTTGCGTTTATCTATGCGGGCAGCGGCACGCTGCTCGGCTGGAGTTTCGGACGCCCGCTGGTGCGCACGACCAACGCGCTGCAGACCGCCGAGGCGGACTTCCGCTTCGGCCTGGCGCACGCGCGCGAGCACTCCGAGGCGATCGCCCTGCTGCACGGCGAGCCGCTGGAGCGCGCGAACGCGACCAGTCGCTTCCAGCGTATCGCGCGCACCTGGTACCGCCAGTCGCGCGCGTACATGGGCATCGTGTCGTTCTCGACCGGCTACGGTGCGCTGCTGCCCGTGTTTCCGATCCTGGTCGCGGCACCGCAGTACATATCCGGCGCGATCTCGCTGGGCGTGCTGATGCAGGCGGCGCAGGCGTTCCAGCGGCTCACGTCGGCGCTGTCATGGCCGGTGGACAACCTCGGCGACATGGCGCGCACGCGCGCCTCGATCGATCGCGTGCTGTCACTGTACGAGGACATGGAGCGCCTCGACGCCGAGGCACGCGTTCCCGACGGCCACCGCATCACGATCGAGCGCGCGCCGAACGCGCGGCTCGCGACGCGTGCACTGTGCATCGCCGAACCCGACGGCCGCATCGTGCTCGAGCGGCTGGACCTCGAGATCCGTCGCGGCGAGCGCGTGCTGGTGGCCGGCGACCCGGCAGTGACCAGCGCGCTGTTCAAGGTGCTGGGCGGACTGTGGCCGTGGGGCAGCGGTCGCGTGCTGCTGCCGGAGGACGGCGCAGTGCTGTTCGTTCCGCAGCGTCCGTTCCTGCCCGAAGGCACGCTGCGCCACGCCTTGTGCTACCCGCACGCGGTGGACGCCTGCGGCGAGGAAGCGATCCTGCGCGCGCTCGAGTGCTCGGGCTGCGCGTGGCTCGCGCCACGGCTGGACGAGAGCGACAACTGGGAACAGGCGCTGCCGCTGCGCGCGCAGCAGCGGCTCGGGTTCGCGCGCGTGCTGCTGCGCCGCCCGGCGTGGATCCTGCTCGAGGAAGCCACCGATGCCTTCGACCCGCGCGGCGAACGGCTGATCCTCGAGATGCTGCGCCACGAATTGCCGAACAGCGCGCTGCTGACCATCAGCTTCCACAGCGGACTCGAGGCGCTGCACGACCGCAAGATCGTGCTGAACCGGCTGATCGAAACGCGCTTTCTGTTCAACGGCCAGCGCGTGAACGGCACCTCGCCTCACTGAAAACGCGGCGGCAGCCACCCGCGCTCGACGCAGTCGCGGAAGCTCCACGCCGGCGTGGTCTCGGTGCGATAACTCCAGAAGAACCAGCCACGATAGTGTTCGAAGGCGAGCAGCTGTGCGGCTGCATAGCCGCGGTACGCCACGTCCTCCTGGAAACGGTCCATGCGTTCCAGCGCATGGTTGTACGGTCCCGGCGCCCACAGCGAGACGACCTTCAGGTCCAGCCCCAGGCTCCATTCGCCGGCGATCGCAGGCACCCCGAGATCGCGCTGGATCTGCAGCGCCTCGTCACGCCACTGCAGCCCGCCCTTGTGCATGTGCCCGTGGATGTCCATGTCGATGTCGGCGCGGTCGAAGCACTGGTAGCGGTGCACGTCGAACAGCACGTTGGCGAAGCCCGGCTCCTGGAACAAGCCGAGGAACTCCCGGTGCGAACGGAAGCCGTCATGGAACACCACCGCGACCTCCTGCGGCGTGCAGTGCGCGCGGACCGCCCGGTTGGCGCGCCGGTAGTAGTCCTTCAGCAGTCCGGTCGGCACGTCCCAGCGCGGCTCGTTCAGCACCTCGATCGCGTGCAGGCAACGCCGACCCCGGTAGCGCGCGGCGAGCCGACCGAGCACCTCGACCGAATGCGCCAGATAGTCTTCGCGCGTGTGCCATTCGCAGACGTCCTTGATGCCGCCATTGTCGAAACCGTTCTGGCAGCCCGGCGCCGCGTGCAGGTCGAGCATTACGCGCAGTCCGAACTCCTCGGCCCACCCGAGCGCGCGGTCGAGCACCTCGATGCCACCCTCGACGAAGGGATGCGGGTTCGCTCCGTACGCGGCATGCCACGGGTACGGCGGCCCGAAGATCCAGTGCCCCAGCGGGATGCGCACGGCATCGATGCCGCGTTCGGCGAGCCAGGCGAAGTCCTCGCGCGTGATGAAGCTGTCCCAGTGCGCGCGCAGCAGCCGTGGCGCCTCGGCCCCGAGTTCCGCGCACCACGAGGTTTCGTCGGTGGCCGCGAGACCGGCGAACAGGCTTGGCCTCATCCATTTCTCGAGCACCAGCCAACCGCCCAGGTTGACGCCGCGCAGCCGCCGGTCGCTCATTGCGTCGATCATCGTGTTCCCTCCTCGTCCTTGCGTCACAAGTCTATACTGCGCCACCCGAAGTACCGTCGTCCGCCGTGCCCGATGCGATGAACGAGCTCCCCCCGCCCCGCCACCCGCGCTGGCATCGCGGCGCGCTGCTCGCGCTCGCGACCGCCGCCTGGCTGGGCGCGCTGTACGCGCTGCGCTTCGGGTGGGTGGAGATTGCGGCCGAAGCGGACCCATGCCTGCGCGCGCTGCGCTCGCCGGCGTGCCGGCTGCGCGCGGGTTTCGGGCTGCTGGTTCACCTGCAACTGTTCGGCACCGCGGCAATCGTGCTGGCGCTGGCCGCGCACCTGCGCCTGGGGCGCTGGCGCCTGCCGTGCGCGCTGCTCGCGCTGTGGCTCGCGCTGCTTGCGCTGGTGCTCTACAACGTGCGCTACGGCGCACCCGCGGCCGTGATCGCCTTGCTCGCGCTCGCCGACCTCGACGTGTTCCGTGACGGCACCACCCGTAGGTCCGGGCTGTGCCCGGACATGTTCGGCCGCAGGCCGAACCTACGCGGACATCGCTCGTAGGTCCGGGCTGTGCCCGGACACGAATTGTTCGGCCGCAGGCCGAACCTACGGGAACATGTTCGACCGCGCGCGAAACGGCGCGGCACGTTCGACCGCACGCGAGACGACGGGCGGATTCTCGTAGGTCCGGGCTGTGCCCGGACATGAATTGTTCGGCCACAGGCCGAACCTACGGGAACATGTTCGGCCGCAGGCCGAACCTACGCCGGGCCGCGGGTTCGCGGACGCCACAGGCCGGCGGCCATCACGCCCATCGTCGCGATCCACCCGAGTGCCTGCGTGTTGCGCGGCGTTTCCTGCCAGAGCACGACCGGAATGCCGAGCGCGAGCACGCCGCCGAGCACGCGGCAACGCTCGCGCCACGGCCCGTCGGACGGCGCGCACAGCCAGGCGGCCAGCGCCGGCGCCGCGAATGCCCCGAGCGGGAAATGCCGGTAGCGGGCGTCGAAACACAGGCCGAGCATCTCGACAGTCGCCACCGCGGCGGCCACGCCGATCACGCCGTCGTGCCAACGGGCGCGCTCCGCACCGGTCAGGCGCCGGCAGGCGACCCACGCGGCAAGCAGCCCCAGCACGGCGAGCGCCACGAACCAGCCGCTTTCGGCCACCGTGCGTGCAAACAGCCGCATCTGCTGCAGGTGCAGCACGCTGCCGTTGGCGGCGATCAGCGCGAGCAGCGCCGCCGGCCACGAACGTAGCGCGCCGGCGCTCAGCACCAGCCCCAGCCACGACGCGAACGCCACCGCGGCACAGGTGCGCCATGCGGGCAGGTTCGACACCTCCCCACGCAGCACGTGCTTGTCGCGCCGCGCGGTGTCGAACAGGCCCCAATAGCCGCCGACCGCGCCTTCCTGCACGCGCTTCCACGGCTGGTCGAAGGCTTCGATCAGGTTGTAGCTCCAGCCCGCCGACTCGGCGCGTTGCACGAAGCCGCGCACGAAGCGCGCCTCGTTCACCCGTCCGGGCACGGCGCCCTCGCGCTGGCGCCCCTGCGACGGCCAGCCGGTCTCGCCGATCAGGATCGGCATGCCGGGAAAGGCACGCGCGGTCGCCTCGTGCGCGCGGGTGACGGCCTCGATCGCCGCGTCGATGCCGCTGGGATCGTTTTCCCAGTACGGCAGCAGGTGGATGGTGACAAAATCGGTGCCGGCGGCGATCCCGGGGTTCTGCAGCCAGAACTCCCACACGTCGCCGTAGCTGACCGGCTGCACGACCGCAGCGCGCACGCGCTGCAGCATCGCCAGCAACTGCGCGGCGGTACGCTCGCGGCGCAACAGCACCTCGTTGCCGACCAGCACCGCGCGCACCACCTCGGGATGGCGGTTCGCCAGCGCGATCACGCCGGCGATCTCGCGCTCTGTCTCCGCGTCGTCACGGCCTACCCACGCGCCGGCGATCACCGTCATGCCGTGCGCGCGCGCGACCTCGGGAACCCGCTCCATACCGCGCACCGAATAGATGCGCACGCAACCAACGTGCCCGGCCAGCAGCGCGAAATCGCGCTCGAGCCGCGCATCGTCGACGCGAAAATCACCGGGATGCTCGTCGCCGACGAACGGGGTGTACGAAACACATTGCAGGCGTCGATCGGGCGCGAGTTCGCCGGGGATCTGCTGCGCGCGGCCGAACAGCCACCAGAAAGCCACGGTGGCCACCAGGGCGGCGAGCAGCACCGGCAGCGCCGCGCCGCGTGGCATCTCAGACCACCGGTTCGGCCAGCGTCAGCGAGCGCTCGCGCGGGGGCAGCACCGCGAGGATGGACATCACCACCGCCGCCAGGTACGCCAGCGACTGCAGGATCAGCATCGCGGCCCAGGCGTAGGCGTCGGTGGTGTCCATCTCGTGCACCACCAGCAGCCCCGCCAGCGCTCCCCACAGCAGGATCAGGATGTACAACTCCTCGCGCGCCTCGTCGACGGCTTGCAGGAAGCCCCCGTGGCCACGCAGCTTGGGCGTGCGGAAGAACGGAATCGTGCGGGTCACCAGGCCGTAGACCACCGCCTTGCCGATGGTGTGCGACAGCGCGAGGCCCGCGACGGCCGCACCCACCGAGGTGCCGAGCGGTACGCGCAGGTGGCGCAGGTAAACGTAGAGGATCTTGGCAACCTTGCCGAAGAACAGCAGCAGCGGCGGTAACGCGAAAATCATGTCCGGCGGCAACGCCTGGCGGGGCACCAGCAGCATCGCGGCGGTCCACACCAGCGCGCCGGCGGTGAAGAACAGGTTCAACCCGTCGGCGCACCACGGCAGCCAGCCCGCGATGAAGTGGTAGCGTTGGCCGCGCGTCAGGTCGGTGTCGCGACCGAGGAACAGCACGCCCGCGTGGTGCTTCATGATCTGCAGCGCGCCGTAGGCCCAGCGGAAACGCTGCTTCTTGTAGTCCATGAAGCGGTCCGGCATCAGCCCGCGGCCGTGCGACTCGAGCACGTAGGCGGCCGAATGGCCGGCAGCGAACACGCGCAGGCCGAGCTCCGCGTCCTCGGTTATGGTCCATTCGCCCCAGCGCAGGCGCTCGAGCACGTCCCGGCGGATCATCGTCATCGTGCCGTGCTGGATGATCGCGTCACGGTCGTTGCGCGTGACCATCCCGATATGGAAGAAGCCCTTGTACTCGGCGTAGCAGAGTTTCTTGAACAGCGACTCGTCACCGTCGCGGTAGTCCTGCGGGGCCTGCACCACCGCGATGCGCGGATCGGCAAAATGGGGCGTGAGGTACTGCAGCCAGGTCGGCTCGACAAGGTAGTCGGCATCGATCACCGCGACGATCTCCGCATCGGGTGCGGTGCGATCCAGCCCGTAGTTCAGCGCGCCGGCCTTGAAACCGGCGAGCGGGCGCACGTGAAAGAAGCGAAAGCGCGGACCGAGCCGCTGGCAATGCTCCTCGACGGGACGCCACACGGCCTCGTCGGCCGTGTTGTTGTCGATCACCAACACCTCGAAGTTGCCGTACTCGAGCCGCGCCAGCGCGTCCAGCGTGCGGATCATCATCTCCGGCGGTTCGTTGTAGCACGGCACGTGCACCGACACCTTCGGTTGCGGTCCGTCGAGCGTGCGCACCGACTGGAACGATCGGCGCCTGGTCGCCCACACGGTTTCGGCGAGTTCGTGCGCCTCGGTGAACAGCACCGTGAACACGCCGATCGCCGACAGCACCAGCAGCGCGCCCAGCGAGTATTCGAGCCAGCCCAGGTACTGGCGCGAATAATCGTAGGCGACGAACACCAGGAACGAGGCAACCCCGAAGGCGATCAGCGCGAGGAACGCGCGCCCGCGCTGCTTCAGCCCGGAACCGTCGATCAGCAGCAGTCCGAACGCCAGCACCGCCATCACGATCGACACCGCTGCCAGCGTGCGCCACTCGGGAATCGCGACCACCGGCCCGGTGAAAGGGAATTTCTGGTTGCGGTAGACGTCGTAGACGCCCCAGTACGCGCCGACGTCGCCCTCGTCGCCGGTCTTCCATGGCTGGTCGAAGGCCTCGATCACGAAGTAGTCGTAGCCGGCGCTGTTCAGGCGGTTCAGCAGCGTGCGCAGATAGATCGCCTGCTCGGCCGGTGTCGCCTCGGCCTGGCCCTGCGCGCGACCGTGCGAGGGCCAGCCGACCTCGGCCAGCAGCAGGCGCTTGCGCGGGAAGCGCTGACGCATCTCCTTCGCGCGTGCCAGCGTGCCTTCGATCGATTCCTCGGTGGGCACCTTCTCCCAGTACACCAGCACGTGCGCGGCGATCACCCGCACGTGGTTCGCGAGTTCCGGCTCATCGAGCCAGACGTGCCAGGGCTCCGCGGTGGTCACGGTGGTCTTCACGGCATCGCGCACGCGATCGATATAGCCGATCATCTGCTCCGGCGTCACGTCGCCGCGGTACACGGCCTCGTTGCCGACGATCACCATGTCGATATTGCGTTCGCGGTTGGCGATCTCGATCGCGCGATTGACCTCGAACTCGTTGGCCTCGAGGTCGCTGCTGATCCAGACACCGAGCGTGACCGTCATCCCGTACTCGTGCGCGATCTGCGGAATATCGCCGAGCGTGTCGCGCACCGAATAGGTACGCAGCCGCTTGGTCTGTTCCGCGAGCAATTCCACGTCGGCACGGATCTGTTCCAGCCGGGGATAGATGCCGCGCGTCGGGTCCTCACCGTCGCGGAACGGCGAGAACGAATACCCGGACACGTTCTCCGGCCACTCCGGCACGGGCACCGGGCGGTTGAAATACGCCCAGCCACCGGCGAACACCGCGGCGATGCAGAGCAGGACTGCCAGGTTGAGGATCAGGTTGCGGCGGCGATGCATGGCGGCTGGCGGTGCTTCAGTTCACGAACGCCGCGTACAGCGCGCGCACCGCGCGCGCGTAGTCCTCGGGCGCCACGCCGACGATGATGTTCAGTTCGGACGGACCCTGGTTGATCAGGCGCACGTTCACGCGCGACTCGGCCAGCGCGTCGAACACCTTCGCCGCGATGCCGACCGTGTGCGCCATGCCTTCGCCCACGACCGCGATCAGTGCCACCTGCGGCACGAAATCGATCTCGTCGGGCTCCAGCGTGCGCCGGAGCTCGTCGATCACGTGCTCGATGCGGCCCTCGACCTGCGCCGCGTCCATCACCACGCTGACCGTGTCGATGCTCGACGGGCATTGCTCGATCGAGATCCCGTTGTGCTCGAGCACCCCGAGCAGGCGGTAGATGAAGCCGACCTCGCGGTTCATCAGGTGCTTGCCGATGGTGATCATCGCGAAATTGGTCTTGCCGGCGACGCCGGCGATCAACGTGTTCTTCTCGACCTCCGGCGACAGACGCGCCACGATCCGCGTGCCCGGATGGGCCGGATCGTTGGTGTTGCGGATATTGACCGGGATGCCGACCTCGCGCACCGGCGCCATCGCCTCGTCGTGCAGCACCGACGCGCCCATGTACGACAGCTCGCGGATCTCGGCGTAGGTGACCTCGGCCATCGGTCGGGGGTTGTCGACGATGCGCGGGTCGGCCATCAGCATCCCCGGCACGTCGGTCCAGTTCTCGTAGAGCCCGGCGTGCGCCGCGCGCGCCGCAACCGCGCCGCTCACGTCGGAGCCGCCGCGCGAGAAGGTGCGCACGCGCCCCTCGACGTCGCGGCCGTAGAAGCCGGGAATCACGTAGCGGCGCGCGGGATCGGCGAGCCGCGCACCGAGCAGTTCGTAGGTCTCGGGCATCACCGTGCCCTGCGATCCGATCACGATGCAGTCGGCCGCCTCGACGAATTCCGCGTCCAGGTACGCCGCGAGCAACCGGGCGCAGAAATGCTCGCCGCGCGAGGCGGCATAGTCGGCGCTGACGCCGCGCGCGAACTCCTCGCGGAGCGTCTCGACCTGCGCCGCGATGCCGATGGCGAGGCCGAGTTCGCGCTCGATCTCGTCGTAGCGCTCGACGATCTGGCGGAACGGGCCCGCGAAGTCGGCATCGATGCTGGCCGCGTGGTGGCAGAGATAGAGCAGGTCGGTGATCTTGGCGTCCTTCGAGTCACGCTTGCCGGGCGCCGAGGGCACCACGATGCGCCGGCGCGGATCGGCGTCGACGATCGCGCGGACCTTGCGGAACTGCGCCGCGCTGGCGAGGCTGGAGCCGCCGAACTTGCAGACGACGCGCGCACTGGACCCCTGTTGCATAGCTCTGCCGGCCTCCTCGGTCCGGATTCCCCAAGCGTGTGCCGCGCCCGCGCGCGGCGGCTGCGAAGCATACCACCGGGCACCGCCCGCCGACGGTGCCGCAGCCACGGCCGGATGTGTGAATCCGCCGCACGTCGGCTGACGGCGGGCCAAACCATGTCATGCACTAAATCAATCGTTATGATTTTTATATTCAATTTGATGAAACCACAGAAAAGCCCTAGATTCGCCGTTGTCGTCAGTCGCGACAGCTTCAGTCAACCGGAGGATAAAGCCGTGCAATCACTCATCAACACCGAGATCAAACCCTTCAGCGCCACCGCGTTCCACAACGGCGCGTTCAAGCCCGTATCCGACGCCGACCTGCGCGGCAAGTGGTCGATCGTGTTCTTCTACCCGGCGGACTTCACGTTCGTCTGCCCCACGGAGCTGGGCGACCTCGCCGACCACTACGGCGAATTCCAGCGCATCGGCGTCGAGGTCTACGCGGTGTCCACCGATACACATTTCACGCACAAGGCGTGGCACGACACCTCGGAGACGATCCGCAAGATCAGCTACCCGATGGTCGGCGATCCGACCGGCACCATCACGCGCAACTTCGGCGTGATGATCGAGGCGGCCGGTCTGGCCGAGCGCGGCACCTTCGTGATCGACCCGCAGGGCCGGATCCAGATCATCGAGATCAACGCCGGCGGCATCGGGCGCGATGCCGCGGAACTGCTGCGCAAGGTCAAGGCGGCGCAGTACGTCGCCTCGCACCCGGGCGAGGTCTGCCCGGCCAAGTGGCAGGAAGGCGACGCGACGCTCGCACCTTCGCTGGACCTGGTAGGCAAGATCTGATTCCCGGAGGACACGCACGATGATCGACGACAACATCCGCCGTCAGCTGCAGGGCTACATGGAGCGGCTCGCCGCTCCGATCGAGCTGGTCGCATCGCTCGATGACAGCCCGCGCTCGCGTGAGCTGGAAGAGCTGCTCGGCCAGGTGGCGGCGAGTTCGGCGTCGATCAGCGTGCTGCGGGACGGTGACGACGCGCGACGCCCGTCGTTCGCCATCCGGCGCTCCGGCGAGGCGGCGCGTATCCGCTTCGCCGGACTGCCGCTGGGCCACGAATTCACCTCGCTGGTGCTGGCGCTGCTGCAGGCGAGCGGCTACCCGCCCAGGGTCGACGAGGAGACGCTCGACCAGGTGCGCGCCCTGAGTGGCGAGTACCGCTTCGAGACCTATGTATCGCTGTCGTGCCAGACCTGCCCCGACGTGGTGCAGGCGCTGAACGCGATGGCGGCCGTGAACCCGAACATCACGCACACGATGATCGACGGCGCGGCGTTCCAGAGCGAGGTGGCCGAACGCGAGATCATGGCCGTGCCGGCCGTGTTCCTGAACGGCCAGCCGTTCACGCAGGGGCGCTGTGCCATCCCCGACATCCTCGCGCGACTCGACAGCGGTGCCGCCGAGCGCGAGACGGCGCGCATCGCCGCCCGCGAGCCCTTCGACATGCTGATCGTCGGCGGTGGCCCGGCCGGCGCGGCAGCCGCGGTCTACGCCGCGCGCAAGGGCATCCGCACCGGCGTGCTTGCCGAGCGTTTCGGTGGCCAGGTACTGGATACCGCGGCGATCGAGAACTTCATCTCGGTGCCGCATACCGAGGGACCGCAGTTCGCGCGCGCGCTGGAGGAGCACGTGCGCCAGTACGGCGTCGACATCATGAACGGCCAGCGCGCCGAGGCGCTGGTCCCGGCCCGCGACGGCGCGCTGCACGAGATCCGTCTCGCCAGCGGCGCAATGGTGAAGGCGCGCTCGATCGTGCTCGCCACCGGCGCGCGCTGGCGCGAGATGAACGTTCCCGGCGAGCGCGAGTACCGCGGTCGCGGTGTCGCGTACTGCCCGCACTGCGACGGCCCGCTGTTCAAGGGCAAGCGGGTCGCGGTGGTCGGGGGAGGCAACTCCGGCGTCGAGGCGGCGATCGACCTCGCCGGCGTCGCCACCCACGTCACGCTGATCGAGTTCCTGGACGAACTGCGTGCCGATGCGGTACTGCAGGAACGCCTGCGCAGCCTGCCGAACGCCACCGTGATCCTCGGCGCGCAGACCACCGAGGTCAGCGGCGACGGCACGCGGGTCGACGGCATCGTCTACCGCGAGCGTGCCAGCGGAGCGGAACACCGCATCGATCTGGAAGGCGTGTTCGTGCAGATCGGGCTGCAGCCCAGCACCGAGTGGCTGCGCGGCACGCTGGACCTCGAACGCAACGGCGAGATCCGCATCGACGCCCGCGGCCAGACCTCGGTTCCCGGCGTGTTCGCCGCCGGCGATGCGACCACGGTGCCGTTCAAGCAGATCGTGATCGCGGTCGGCGAAGGGGCCAAGGCCAGTCTTTCCGCGTTCGACTACCTGATCCGCACCCCGCTGCCGGTGGCGGTGGCAGCCTGAGCGCAGGTTCGGCCTGTGGCCGAACACCCCCCGTAGGTTCGGCCTGTGGCCGAACATTGCCGCGTAGGTTCGGCCTGTGGCCGAACAAATGTCCGGGCACAGCCCGGACCTACGGCCGAACGGATGCCCGCCCACGCCGAACGGATGCCCACGCATGCCGAACGGATGCCCACGCATGCCGAACGGATGCCCGCCCACGCCGAACGGATGCCCACGTACGCCGAACGGACGTCCGCGCACGCCAAACGGATGCCGTTCACATCCCCGACAGGATCACCGGGATATTCGGCTGGCCGTTGCTCGCGATCAGGCCGCCATCGGCCACGACCGCCGAACCGGTCACGTAGCTCGCCTCGTCCGAGGCGAGGAACAACGCCACCTGCGCCAGTTCCTCGGGACGACCCGGACGGCGCATC
>CAUJIL010000223.1 GCA_963204845.1 Pseudomonadota bacterium
GCGAGTTCCGGAATCGGCTTCGCAACCGCGCAGGCACTGGCGGCGCGCGGCGCCGCCGTGACGCTGGTCGGCCGCGATGCACGCCGCATGCGCGCCGCCGCCGCCGAGATCCGCCGCCTGAGCGGCAACGACGCGGTGCAGGCCGAGATCGCCGACCTCGAGCGCATGGCCGACGTCGACGCGCTGGTGGTCCGTCTGCGCAAGGCCGGCGCACCGATCCACATCCTGGTCAACAACGCCGGTGCGCTGTTCAATCCGCGCCAGACCACCGCCGAGGGCCTGGAGCGCAGCTTCGCGCTGCTGCTGCTCGCACCGTACCGCTTGACCGAAGGCCTGCAGCCGCTGCTGGCGGCGGCGAACGGCGCACGCGTGGTCAACGTACTCTCCGGCGGCATGTACACGCAGCGCATCGACGTCGACGACCTGCAGAGCGAGCGCGGCAACTACTCCGGCGCGGCGGCCTACGCGCGCGCCAAGCGTGGCCTGATGATCCTCACCGAGGAGTGGGCCAGCGCGTGGGCGACGCAGGGCATCGTGGTGAACGCGATGCATCCGGGCTGGGCCGACACGCCCGGCATCGCGAGCGCGCTGCCGGCGTTCCGCCGCCTCACGCGGGCGGTGTTGCGCAACCCCGCCGAAGGCGCCGACACCGCTGTCTGGCTCGCCGCCGCCCCCGAGGCCGCCGACCTCAGCGGACGTTTCTGGCTGGACCGCGAACCGCATCCCGCCCACGTCTTCCCGCACACACGCGAGACTGCGGCCGAGCGTCGGCGGTTGCTGGAGGCGCTGGCGGCGTTCGAGGTTCCGCGCGCGCGCTGAACGCCGCGTTCACGCCAGGCGCGCGTCGATCAGCAGATTGCGCGGCGAGAGTTCGCGCGCGCAGAAGGTGCCTACCCCGACCCGATAGCCGGCCTCGACCAGATACTGCGCGCGATCGAGCACCAGCCACAGTTCCAGCACACGGCGGAACCGGTGGCGTACCAGGTCGAGCGCGGTCACGTGACGAAAACGCTCCTCGCCGGCGCGTTCGTAGCGCGCGAAATCGATCCCCGCCGGCAGCTCCAGCGCCTTCGCCGCCGCCACGTCGCGGCAGTACGCCGCGAAGCCGCGCTGCAGCGCCGTCGCCGGTTGCGGCGGCAACGGCAGGTACTCGTCCACCCCGCGCCGCTCGCGCTGCAGCAGGTCGAAGCCGAGCTGCCACTGCTGCACACGCTGGCGCTGGCGCCGCGCGTGCCCCGGCGCGGTGACGGTTTCCTGTACCGCGGTACGCAGGTCGGCGAACGCCAGCGGCGGTGCCCACTGCGCTCCCCCACGCGAGAGCACCAGCGCTGCGTCGGGCGGCATCAGGTGGTAGCAACATGGCGCGCACGACAGCGCCGCGACGCGCGCCGCGGCACCGGCCTCGAGCAGGCGCCGGTGCAGCATCCCGCAGGCGTGCAGCGCGAGCGCGTGCCGACCGGGCCGCAGCCAGCCGAGCGCCTCCTCGTCCAGCACGTCGACGGCATGCAGCACCACCGGCACCGCGGCACGGCGGGCGAGCACCCCACCGGCGGCGACCAGCGCGGCATCACGCTCCAGCGCGTCGCAACCGCTGGCTTGCCACTGCCAGCACGCCGCGCGCGCGAGGTGTCCCTTGCCGGCGCACCAGTCGAGTCCGTGGCCAGCGGTGGCCGGCACCGCGCCCAGGAAGGCTTCGATCTGCCGCCACTTGCGCCCGGGTACCGCGGCGTCGAAACCGCGCGGCCAGGCGCGCAGCGTCACCGCGGGCCAGGCGCCGACACGCTCCACGTCGGCCAGGTACTCCAGCGGCAGCCAGCGCGCCAGCCACGCGTGCGCCGCCCGGGCATCGGCGTGCAGCGCCTCGGCCTGCGCCAGCGGCAGGGCGCGCAGCGCGGCGCCCAGCCCCGGCAGCACGGCTTCCCACGCCGGCCGTGGCTCGCGAAATGCCACCGAGCGCCACAGCTGCGGTTGTTCGCCGAGCACGCGTGCGCACGCGGCCAGGCGCGCCGCGATCGCGTCGCCGCCCAGTGGGGCATCGTCACCGTCAGCGCGCGCCGCCAGGCGCTCAGCGCATATGGCGGAAGCAGTCACGCAGCTCCTGCACGAAGAGCGCGGGTTGCTCGAACGCCGCGAAGTGGCCACCGCGCTCGAGTTCGTTCCAGTGCACCAGGCGGCTGAAGCGCTTCTCGGCCCAACGCCGCGACGGCCGCAGGATCTCGCGCGGGAACACGCTGATTCCCACCGGCAGGTCGAGCGGATCCAGGTTCGGCGTGGCGATGCTCTCCCAGTACAACCGCGCCGACGACGCCGCCGAGTTGGTGAGCCAGTAGATCATCACGTTGTCGAGCAACTGGTCGCGCGTCAGTGCCTTCTCGGGATGGGCATCCTGCCCCTCGCCGCAGTCGGTCCACGCGCGGAATTTCTCGATGATCCACGCCGCCTGCCCGGCTGGCGAATCGGCCAGCCCGTAGCCCAGCGTCTGCGGCCGCGTGCCCTGCTGCTTCGCGTAACCCGACTCCTGGTCCTGGTAGTGCGCCATATCGGCCAGCGAGCGCTGTTCGGTGGGCGTGAGTTCGGCAAAGGTCTCGGGATCCGGGGCCACGATCGCCATGTTCAGGTGGATGCCGCGGCAGTGCGCCGCATCGGCCTGCGCCAGCGCGATGGTGACCATCGAGCCCCAGTCGCCGCCCTGCGCGACGTAGCTCGCATAGCCGAGGCGGCGCATCAGTTCGCGCCACGCGAGCCCGATGCGTTCGACCTTCCAGCCCGCTTCGCGCGGCTGGTCGGAGAAGCCGTAGCCGGGCAGCGCCGGGCAGACCACGTGGAAGGCGTCGGCCGCGTCACCGCCGTGCGCGACCGGGTCCACCAGCGGTCCGACCGTGTCGAGGAACTCGACCACCGAGCCGGGCCAGCCGTGCGTCATGACCAGCGGCAGCGCCTGCGGGTGCGGCGAGCGCAGGTGCAGGAAGTGGATGCCGAGGCCGTCGATCACGGTACGGAACTGCGGCAGCGCGTTCAGCCGCGACTGCACGCGCCGCATGTCGTAACGGTTGGCCCAGTAGTCGCAGACCTCGCGCAGGTACCCGAGCGGGATGCCCTGGCTCCAGTCACCAGTGGTCTCGGCGTCTGGCCAGCGCGTCGCGGCAAGGCGCGTGCGCAGTCCGGCGATCTCGTCATCGGTGATCCTGACCTCGAAGGGGATGATGGCGTCCGTCGACATAGAGGCTCCACTGGTGGGGTGTATAGGATGCGAAGACTAATCCATACGGAGGAAAAAACGCATCGGCGCCGGCGTCCGCTGTCCGCGCACCTTCCGTGCATGCTCCGGCCCGGGCATAATCCCCCCGGGTTTACTTCAGGACACCCCCATGACACCACGTTTCGACCCCGCGGGCCTCCCTTTCCACGACGACGACGCGACGATCGCCGCGGCGCTCGAGGAGGCAAGCATTCCCTGCCTGTTGCTGTCGATGATCCACATGAGTGGTGACACCGCGCTGCTCGACGGCAACATCCGTCCGCAGATGTGCATGCTGAACGAGGTGCAGGGCGGCATCCCGCCGGAACAGCAGGCCGAGGTGCGGCGGCGTGCGCTGGAGATGATCCGCGCCTACCGCGACCGCGGCTGCACGCTGCCGCCGGCGCCGGACCACGACACGCTGCGCCGCATGATGGGCTTCCTGGTCGCCGGCGAGGTCCCGGCGGAGTACGTGCCGATGATGCTCGAGGAAACCGAGCTCGACGGCCGTGACGCGCGCGAGGTCTCGCTGGCCCACGTCCCCGCCGAGGCGTGCGCCGCGTTGCCGGTGCTGGTGATCGGCGCCGGCATGTCGGGGATCCTCGCCGGCATCCGCCTGCGCGAACAGGGCATCCCGTTCGTGATCGTCGAGAAGAACGCCGGCGTCGGCGGCACCTGGTACGAGAACACCTACCCCGGCTGCCGCGTCGACGTCGGCAGCCATTTCTACTGCTATTCGTTCGAGCCGAACCTCGAGTGGAGCGAATACTTCGCGCGCCAGGGCGAGCTGCGCCGCTATTTCGAGCACTGCGTGCGCAAGTACGGACTGGAGCCGCACATCCGTTTCGGCACCGAGGTGGTCGCGGCACGCTACGACGAGGCCAGCGGCACCTGGCGCGTCACGGTGCGTTCGCAGGGCGTGGAGTCCACGCTCGATGCCCGCGTGCTGATCAGCGGGGTCGGCCAGCTGAACCGCCCGCGCCTGCCGGACATCGACGGCATCGAGCGCTT
>CAUJIL010000224.1 GCA_963204845.1 Pseudomonadota bacterium
AGCGCCGGGCTGCGCGTCGAGCAGCGCTCCGTCGCGCGTGTTGCGTCCTGAGGGGTGTGCCGGGAGTCGCCATGGTCATCAGGAAGAAGAAGCAGCCGGAGGAGGCGCCGGTCCTTGCCGTCGACGGCCCCAGCGGTTCCGGCAAGGGGACCGTGTGCCGGCTGCTCGCGCGCGAGCTCGGCTGGAACCTGCTCGACAGCGGCGCACTGTACCGGCTGGTAGGGATCGCAGCGCGCAACCATCGGGTCGGTCTGGACAACCATGTGGCGCTCGAGGTGCTCGCCGGGCACCTGGACGTGCAGTTCCTGCCCGGTGCCGGTGACGACGAGGGGCGCGTGATCCTCGAGGGCGAGGACGTCGGGCCGATGCTGCGCAGTGAGGAAGTCGGCGCGCTTGCCTCCGAGGTCGCCGCGGTGCCTGCCGTGCGCAGCGCGCTGCTGACCCGCCAGCGCGCGTTCCGCATTCCGCCCGGCCTGGTGGCCGACGGACGCGATATGGGCACCGTGGTGTTTCCGGACGCGACGCTGAAGGTTTTCCTGACGGCCAGCGTCGGGGAACGCGCGGAACGTCGTTATAAGCAGTTGAAAGACAAGGGAGAAGCTGTTAGCCTGCCGCGCCTCGTGGAAGACATAGAGGCGCGTGACCGGCGCGACACCGAGCGCGCGGTAGCGCCTCTGCGGCCGGCGCCCGACGCGGTGCTGGTCGATACCACGGGCATGGGCATCACGGAGGTGTTCCTCCGCCTGATGGCCGAAGTGAAGGAGAGGGGCATCGTCTGATGCTCCGTCACGTTGCGCAGCACCCTGCGGCGCAACGTGTGGCTCCAGTCTCCGGGCTTCCGTATCCAGCATCCCGGCGGCTGGTTTTTGATCGTTGACCCCGTGCCGGCTGGGGCTCGGGCAAGACCATTCGCGGCGTTGCCGCAGCAGGAAATTCCAATGACCGAGAGTTTTGCGCAGCTTTTCGAGGAGAGCCTGAAGACCGTCGAGATGGACGTCGGCTCGATCATCACCGGTGTCGTGATCGACATCGACAGCGAGTGGGTCACCGTGCACGCGGGACTCAAGTCCGAAGGGGTGATTCCGCGCAGCCAGTTCCTCGACGAGAACGGCGAGTTCCACCTCGATATCGGTGACGAGGTCTACGTAGCGCTCGAGGCGATCGAGGACGGCTACGGCGAGACCCGCCTGTCGCGCGAGAAGGCT
Source organism: Pseudomonadota bacterium (assembly GCA_963204845.1). GTDB lineage: Bacteria > Pseudomonadota > Gammaproteobacteria > Pseudomonadales > UBA5518 > UBA5518. Next base: position 1,206 of record CAUJIL010000224.1, read on the forward strand.
CGCCGCGCCGAGACCTGGAAGAACCTGGAGTCCGCGTTCGAGAACTCCGAGGTCGTGCGCGGCATGATCAATGGCAAGGTCAAGGGCGGTTTCACGGTCGACGTGCAAGGTATCCGCGCGTTCCTGCCCGGTTCGCTGGTCGACGTGCGCCCGGTGCGCGACACCACCCACCTCGAGACCCAGACGCTCGAGTTCAAGGTCATCAAGCTCGACCAGAAGCGCAACAACATCGTCGTTTCGCGCCGCGCGGTGCTCGAGCAGGCCAACAGCGCCGAGCGCGAGCAGTTGCTCGCGAATCTGCAGGAAGGCGCGGTGCTGAAGGGCGTGGTCAAGAACCTGACCGATTACGGTGCCTTCGTCGACCTCGGCGGCGTCGACGGCCTGCTGCACATCACCGACATGGCGTGGCGCCGCATCAAGCACCCGAGCGAGGTCGTCAAGGTAGGCGACGAGATCGACGTCAAGGTGCTGAAGTTCGATCGCGAGACGAACCGTGTGTCGCTCGGCCTGAAGCAGCTTGGCGCCGACCCGTGGGTCAGCATCAAGGCGCGTTACCCGGAGAACACGCGCGTGAAGGCCCGCGTGACGAACCTGACCGACTACGGCTGCTTCGCCGAGCTCGAACAGGGCGTGGAGGGTCTGGTGCACGTCTCCGAGATGGACTGGACCAACAAGAACATCCACCCGTCCAAGGTGGTGCAGGTCGGCGACGAGGTCGAGGTCATGATCCTCGACATCGACGAGGAACGCCGCCGCATCTCGCTCGGCATGAAGCAGTGCACCGAGAACCCGTGGGACGTGTTCGCGGCCACGCACGCCAAGGGCGAGCGCATCAGCGGCCGGATCAAGTCGATCACCGATTTCGGGCTGTTCATCGGTCTGGACGGCAACATCGACGGCCTGGTTCACCTGTCGGACATCTCGTGGCACGAGGCCGGCGAGGAAGCCGTGCGTGCGTACAAGAAGGGCGACGAGGTCACCACCGTGATCCTGTCGATCGATCCGGAGCGCGAGCGCATCTCGCTCGGCGTCAAGCAGCTCGAGGACGATCCGTTCAACAACTTCGTCGCCATCAACGACAAGGGCTCGATCGTGACCGGCAAGGTCGTCGAACTCGACGCGAAGTCGGCGCTGGTGCAGCTGGCCGAGGACGTGCAGGGTGTGCTGAAGGCCTCCGAGATCAGCCGCGACCGCGTCGAGGACGCGCGCAACGTGCTGAACGTGGGTGACACCGTCGAGGCGAAGATCGTCAACGTCGATCGCAAGAGCCGTGTGATCAACCTGTCGATCAAGGCCAAGGACGTGCAGGACGAGAAGGAGGCGATCAAGGCGCTGCGGGAAGAGTCCGATGCAGCCGCCCCGACCACCATCGGCGACCTGATCAAGGCGCAGATGGACCGGCGCTGATCCGGTGCTGGGTGTTGCACAGGGCGGCGAAGCAAGCGGTAACGTTGTCGCATCGGTGCTCTGACGCCGCACGAGTGTGGCGCGGCAGGGCCGGCTTCAGAGGCTGTGGCAGCAGCCCGCGAGGCGTGCGGCGGCGGTTTCGCACCGGTGGGCAGTACGCCGCAGGGATGCGGCGTGGTAGGTCGGGCTTCAGCCCGACGGGGGCGACGAATGCATGACGCCCCACCGGAGCGCAACCGGTATCACGCGCCGGCACCGTCACGCGGACGGGGGATTTGGGCATTAGACTCGCGAGACGTTCTCCACTATGCTTGTGGCTGCACGCTTTTCTCAATAAAAACAGCGAGTTGAATATGACCAAATCGGAGCTGATCGAACGCATCGCGGCGCAGCAGAAACAACTGTCGCCGAAGGACGTGGAACTCGCGGTCAAGATGATCATCGAGTACATGGCCTCGAGCCTCGCGCAGGGCGAGCGCATCGAGATCCGCGGCTTCGGCAGTTTCTCGCTGCATTACCGTGAACCGCGCCGGGGTCGCAACCCCAAGACCGGCGACGCGGTGGACCTGATGGGCAAGTACGTTCCCTATTTCAAACCGGGCAAGGAGATGCGCGAGCGCGTCAACCTCAATGCCAACCAGGCGATCAGCGGCTGATCTGCCGTGATCCCCGGTCGCCTGCTCCGCCTGCTGCTGCTGCTGTTCGTGCTGGTCGCCGGCGTGTGGGCTTTCCTGTTTTCCCTGGCGAACAGCGAGCCGGTAGCGCTCGACCTGGTGCTGCTGCGTCTGCCCGAGGCGGCGCTGTCGGTGTGGATCGTGACGGCCTTCGTCGCCGGCGGGCTGTGCGGACTGGGCGCCGGCAGCGTGGCGATCTGGCGTGCGCGGCGTGCGGCGGGGCGTTCGCCCTCGAGTGCCGCGGCCACGACAGCGCAGGTTCCGGGCAGCGCGCCCGCATCCGCACCGCCGAGGCGCTGATCCGATGCCCGTGGCGGGAGCGGACGCGGGTCCGCGCGTGATCGTCGCGCTGGACTACCCGCGCGCGACGCAAGCGGTGGCGATGGCGGAGCGGCTCGATCCGCGCCGGTGCCGACTGAAGATCGGCAAGGAACTGTTCACCGCCGATGGTCCGGACGCCGTGCGCATGCTGGTCGCGCGCGGCTTCGACGTGTTCCTCGACCTCAAGTTCCACGACATTCCGAACACGGTTGCCGGTGCGGTGCGGGCCGCGGCGGCTCTCGGCGTCTGGATGCTGAATGTGCACGCGAGTGGCGGTCGGCGCATGATGAGCGCCGCGCGCGAGGCGCTCGCCGGATTGCCGGGGCGTAGTCCGTTGCTGATCGCGGTGACCGTGCTGACCAGCATGGAGGAGGCGGAGCTGCACGAGACCGGCGTGGCGGGCGGCGTCGATGAGCAGGTGTTGCGACTCACGGCACTGGCGCTCGGCTGCGGTCTGGACGGCGTGGTGTGCTCGGCGCGCGAGGCGACGGCGCTGCGCGCGCGATTCGGCGCGCCGCCGGTGTTGGTGACACCCGGAATACGTCCGGCCGGATCCGCGGCCGACGACCAGCGCCGCACGCTGACACCGGCGCAGGCGATAGCGGCCGGGGCTGATTACCTGGTCGTGGGCAGGCCGGTGACCGGCGCCACCGATCCGCGCGCCGCCCTCGCGGCCATCGCCGCCGACATCTCGCACAGCATTCGCTGAATGCGCCTGCTAGCGTGTTCGCACGGTGCAATGGATGCGCCGTGCAATAGCGACCACATCAAGGAGGATTTCCATGAAACTCGCAGACGTTCTGAAGGCTACCGTGTTCGGCCTGTCCCTGCTCACGCTGCCGGTGGCGCACGCCGCGGCCGAGCAGGCCGCCGTCTCCGCGCCCGTGCAGCAGGCCGCCGAGCGTGTCAACATCAATACCGCCGACGCGTCCACGCTGGCCAGCAGCCTGCGTGGTGTGGGCGTCCGCAAGGCGGAGGCGATCGTCGCGTACCGCGGCGAACACGGGCCGTTCAAGTCGGTGGATGAACTGATCAATGTCAAGGGGATCGGCGAGAAGATGCTCGAGCAGTTGCGCCCGCAGGTCGCGCTCTGATTTCCGCGCACCCGATCGCCACGGGCGCCGCAAGGCGCCCGTTACCTCCGCTCCTGGCACCTCCGCTCCTGGCACGCGCTGCGGCAGACCGCGGCGCGGAGACTGCGCGTGAGCCGCGTGGCGCTGGTCACCGGCGCGAGCGGTTTCGTCGGCAGCGCGCTGTGCGTGGCGCTCGAGACGGCGGGCTGGACGGTGCGCCGCACCGTGCGGCCCGGCGTGGCCAGGGACGCTGAAGGCACCATCCCGCTGGATCTCGCGGCGCTCTCCGCGAGCGGTTGCGACGCCGCGTTGCTTGCCGGGGTGGACGTCGTGTTCCACCTGGCGGGAGTAGCGCATCGCGGTGCCTCGGCCGGCGAGCTGCAACGCCTGAACCGCGATGCGACGATCGCGCTCGCGACGGCCAGCGCGGCGGCCGGCGTCGCTCATTTCGTGTTCGTCAGCAGCCTCTACGCCGGGGCCATCGATCCCGCTTCCCCCGTGCGCCCGGGAGACGCCTATGCGCGTGCCAAACGCGAGGCCGAGCAGGCGTTGCTCGGGGCCGAGCGCGAGCGGCTGCTGCGGGTCACGGTGGTACGTCCGGCACTGGTCTACGGCGACGGGGTCAAGGGCCGGCTGGCGACGCTGCGGCGACTGGCCCGTCGTGGCCTGCTGCCGGATCTGCCCGTTCGCGGGAACACCCCGATGCTGGCGCTGGCGGACCTGGTTGCCGCGCTCGTCCTGCTCGGCGCGCACCCGACGCTGAGCGGCAATATCTTCGCGCTGAGCGACGGCGAACGCTATCCGCTCGCGCGCATCGCACGCGCCTTGCACCGGGGCGCCGGCCGCAGCGGCGGCGCGTGGCGGGTTCCCGGTGTGCTGCTCGACGCTGCGCTTGGCGTGCTGCGTGCGCTCGGCAACGGGCCGGTCGGCGCGCTGGTGCCGGCGTTGCCGCGTGGGCTCGACGACTGGAGCATCGCGGAGGATCCGCGGCTGGCGGCGCTCGGCTGGGTGCCTAGACAGGACTTCGACTCCTGGTGCACCGGCACGGTGGCGGGTGCGCGATGAGGCACGTGGCTGCATTCCTGCTCTGCGCGCTGGTCGCTTGGTCGGTAACGCGAATCTACCTGCGCTGGGCCGCGCGCACCGGTGTGCTCGATGTGCCCGCTGCGCGTAGTTCGCACCAGCGGCCGACGCCGACCGGCGGCGGCGTGGGGATCGTGGCCGGAGTGGCGATCGGCTGCGTGGTGGCGGGAGCCGGTGTGGGGCTGGGTGCGGACTGGCTCTGCGTGCTGGCCGTGGCGCCGGTGCTCGCTGCGCTCGGCTTTCGCGATGACCGGGGTGGCTTGCCGGTCACACCACGGTTGGTGGTCCAGCTGGCGGCGGCCGCCGTGGTGGCGTTCGTCGCGTTCCTCGCAAAGTCCGGACCGGGCGATGTGGCCGCGCTCGCGCTCGCGGTCGCGACGGTGCCCGGTGTCGTCTGGATGACCAATGCATTCAATTTCATGGACGGCATCGACGGTATCGCCGGCGCGCAGGCACTTTTTCTGGCCGGCGCCGCCGCGGTATTGCTGGGGTCGAACGGTGCGGCGCCGGATTCGCTGGCGGTCTGCGTGGCCGTGGCCGGCGCTGCGGCCGGCTTCCTGGCGCTGAACTGGCCGCCGGCGCGCGTGTTCATGGGCGACACGGGCAGTCAGCCGCTGGGCTTCGTGCTGGCAGCGGCGACGGTGCTGACCGGCGCTCGCGGTGAGCTGTCGCTGCCGGTGTGGCTGATCCTGTGGGCCGCATTCCTGGCCGACGCGAGCCTCACGCTGCTGGTGCGCACCGCCGGCGGCAATTCGCCGCTCGCGGCGCATCGCGACCATGCCTACCAGCGGCTCGCGCGCCGCTGGGGCGGGCACCGGCCCGTCACGCT
>CAUJIL010000225.1 GCA_963204845.1 Pseudomonadota bacterium
CAGTTCGAGCGCGATTCCGCCGGCCGCGCGGATCGCCTGTGCGAGCGCAGCCGCTTGCCCCGCCGGGCGGGTCACCAGTGCGCGGATTCCCGCCAGCGGTGCATCCATCGGCTCTCAGCTCGAAGCCCACAGTTCGCGCAGGATCGCGTCCGCGCCGTCGGCGAGCAGCCGTGCGGCGAGTTCCGCGCCCAGGCGCACGGCGTCGGCGCGCGCGCCGCGGATCTCGCCGCGCACGATGCGCCGGCCGTCGTTGCTGCCGACCAGCCCGCGCAGCCACAGCCCGCCGCCGGACTCGATGATCGCGTGCCCGGCGATCGGTACCTGGCAGCCGCCCTGCAGTGCGCGGTTCAGCGCGCGCTCGGCGCGCACGCAGTCGCCGCAGTCGGCGTCGTCCAGCGGCGCGAGCAGCGCGCGCAGCGCGACGTCGTCGCTGCGCATCTCCACGCCGATCGCGCCCTGCCCGACCGCCGGCAGCGACACCGCCGGCTCCAGCCGCGCGCGGATGCGCTCGCCCATGCCGAGGCGCAGCAACCCGGCGCTGGCGAGCACGATCGCGTCGTACTCGCCCGCGTCGAGCTTGCGCAGGCGCGTATTCACGTTGCCGCGCAGGTCGAGGATCCGCAGGTCGGGTCGCAGCGCGCGCAGCTGGCACTGGCGGCGCAGGCTCGAGGTGCCGACCCGCGCACCCTGCGGCAGCTCGTCGAGCGTGGCGACCGCGTTGGCGACCAGTGCGTCGTGCGGATCCTCGCGCGCGAGGATCGCGCCGATTCCCAGGCCCGCCGGAAACTCCATCGGCACGTCCTTCATCGAGTGCACCGCAAGATCCGCCTGCCCGTCGAGCATCGCGCTCTCGAGTTCCTTGACGAACAAGCCCTTGCCGCCGATCTTCGCCAGCGGCACGTCGAGGATGCGGTCGCCCTGCGTCTGCAGCGCCAGCAGCTCGACGCGCAGGCCCGGGTGCGCGGCGAGCAGGCGTTCGCGCACGTGCTCGGCCTGCCACAGCGCGAGCTGGCTCCTGCGGGTTGCGATGCGAAGGACGCGGTCGTTCATGTGCCGTTTCTGCGCCGGGCGAGGGGTCGCCATGATACGGCACTCGCGCCGCGCGCGCTCAGAGCGCCTTCAGGCGTGCGCGCACCTCCGCGAGGTGCCGGCGGCTGATCTGCGGCTCGGCGTCGATGCCGGCCAGGGTGACCGCGCACTCGCCACCCGCGCGGCGCGCGATGCCGGTGACGTGCCGGATCGCGACCAGCGCGTTGCGGTGCACGCGCAGGAACACGCCCGGGAACTCGGTCTCGATCTCGCGCAGGCTGTCGTCGAGCAGCGCGCTCGCGCCGGGCAGCAGCGCGGTGACGTACTTGTGGTCGGCGATCAGCGCGCGCACCTCCGCGACCGGGACCAGACGCGTGGTGCCAGCGTGGTGGCTGCCGAAGTAGCGGCGCGGCTCGGGCGCACCCTGCGCCAGCGCATCGACCTGCGCGCGGGTGGTGATGCGCGCCGCCGCGAGCGCCGCGTCGAGCTTGTCGCGCTGCACGGGTTTCAGCAGGTAACCGGCCGCGCGGCTCTCGAAGGCCGCGATCGCGTACTCGTCGTACGCCGTGCAGAAGATGATCGCCGGCGGTTCGGCGCCGCGCATGATGTGGCGCGCGGCCTCCAGCCCGTCCATTCCCGGCATGCGGATGTCGAGCAGGATCACCGCGGGTTGCGCGGCGTCGTTGAGCGCGATGGCCTCGATGCCATTGCCTGCCTCCAGCACCTCGACGCCGTCGCCGCGCGCCGCAAGCAGCCGTTTCAGCCGTTCGCGCGCCAGCGGTTCGTCGTCGACGACGAGCACCTTCATCGCGGCGGCTCCACCGGAATCGTCAGCCGCGCGAGGTAGCTGCCCGGGCCCGCTTCGGTGTCGAAGCGGGCGTGGCCACCGTAGATCGCGTGCAGGCGGTCACGGATGTTCGCCAGCGCGATTCCCGAACCGGCGCTGGGAGCGACCGCGTCCGGCGGCAGCGGATTCGCCACCTCGATGATCAGCGAGTCGCCACGCTGGCGCAGCGCGAAGCGCACGCGGCCGCCTTCGGCGAGTTTCTGGATGCCGTGATAGACCGCGTTCTCGAGCAGCGGCTGGATGCTGAGCGGCGGCACGCGCAGCGTGGCCGCCAGCGCGCCGAACTCCTGCTCCACCGCCAGCCGCTCGCCCAGTCGCAGTTGCTCGAGACGCAGGTAGCGCTCGCAGAGATCCAGTTCCTCGGCGAGCGGCACCGTCGCGCTGCCTTCGCGCAGGCTGGCGCGAAACAGCGCCGAGAGGTCCTCGACCGCGCGCTCGGCGCGCTCGGGGTCGAGCGGGATCAGGCTGGCGATGATGTTCATGCTGTTGAACAGGAAATGCGGGCGGATGCGCGCCTGCAGCGCGGCCACCCGCGCGTCGAGCCCGGCGCGCTGCTGGCGCAGCAGTTCGCCCTGCAGGTGGAAGTAGCGCAGCGCCGCACCGCCGAGCAGCGCGGCGATCGCGACGTCGCGCCCCAGCCACCACGGGTCGGGGGCCGGCGTCGCGCCGAAGCGCAGCAGCCCGAGCAGCGCCTGCGCCCCGAGATTCGAGGCCGCGCAGACGCCGATCACCAGCGCATAGGCGAACGCCGCGCCGCTCGCCAGCGGCCAGCGCGCGATGCGCGCGCGCAGCAGGCACAGTAGCGCGGCGCTGGCGAGCATGTTCCAGAGGATGAACGCGGCGCTGCGCCCCAGGCCGATCCAGTCGAAGCGTTCCAGGCCGTCCGCGTACAGTTCGAAGTCGAGCGCGAGCAGCACGCCGATCAGCAGCAGGAACAGCACCGCCGCCGGCTGGCACAGATCCGGGATCAGGAAGCTTCGCGCGGGAGGCGACGGCGGATTCATGCAGCGTGGTTCCGGTGCCGCGACAGGGCCTGGCCCGAGTGTAGCAAAGCAACTCCGGCGGCTGTGCCGGCGCGCGGCGGCGGGCGCGCCGCCACGCGCCCGTACCCAAACGGTATAATCGCGCGCCATCGCAGCCCGGGACCCGGACATCACCATGGAAAAGCCGCAGACCTCCACGCTCTGGGGGGGACGTTTCAGCGAATCCACCGACGCCTTCGTGCAGCGCTTCACGGCCTCGGTGCAGTTCGACCGGCGGCTCGCGCTGCACGACATCCGCGGCTCGCTGGCGCACGCGGCGATGCTGGCACGCGCGGGACTGCTGGGCGCCGACGAGCACGCAGCGATCGTCACCGGGCTCGCGGAGATCCGCCGCGAGATCGAGGACGGCCGCTTCGAGTGGAGCGTCGAGCTCGAGGACGTGCACATGAACATCGAGGCGCGTCTGACCGCGCGGATCGGCATCGCCGGCAAGAAGCTGCACACCGGGCGTTCGCGCAACGACCAGGTCGCGACCGATGTGCGGCTGTACCTGCGCGATGCGATCGACGCCATCGCCGCCGAGCTGACGCGGCTGCAGCGGGCGCTGGTCGGGCTGGCCGCGCGTGAGGCGGCGACGATCATGCCCGGCTTCACGCACCTGCAGACCGCGCAGCCGGTGACCTTCGGACACCACATGCTGGCGTGGAACGAGATGCTCGAACGCGATCACGGCCGCCTCGTGGACTGCCGCGCGCGACTGAACGTCTCGCCGCTCGGCGCCGCCGCGCTGGCCGGCACCAGTTACCCGATCGACCGCGAGTTCACCGCCGCCGAGCTCGGCTTCGCGGCGCCGGCGCGCAACAGCCTCGATGCGGTCTCGGACCGGGACTTCGCGATCGAGTTCTGCGCCTTCGCCGCGCTGCTGATGACGCACCTGTCGCGCTTCAGCGAGGAACTGGTGCTGTGGACCTCGGCGCAGTTCGGGTTCGTGAACCTGCCCGACCGCTTCTGCACCGGCTCCTCGATCATGCCGCAGAAGAAAAACCCCGACGTCCCGGAGCTGGTGCGCGGCAAGAGCGGTCGCGTCGCCGGCCACCTGATGAGCCTGCTGATGCTGATGAAGTCGCAGCCGCTCGCGTACAACAAGGACAACCAGGAAGACAAGGAGCCGCTGTTCGACACCATCGACACGGTGCGCGACGCGCTGCACGCCTTCGCCGACATGATGCCGGCGCTGACCGTGAACGCCCCGGCGATGCGCGAGAGCGCGCGGCGCGGCTTCGCGACCGCCACCGACCTCGCCGACTACCTGGTGCGCAAGGGCATGGCGTTCCGCGACGCGCACGAGGTGGTCGGCAAGGCGGTGGCGGCCGGCGTCGCCAGCGGCACCGACCTTGCCGACATGTCGCTGGAGACGCTGCAGGGCTTCAGCGCCACCATCGGTCCCGACGTGTTCGCGGTGCTGAGCCTCGAGGGTTCGGTGAACGCGCGCGACCACGTCGGCGGCACCGCGCCGCGGCGCGTCGCCGTGGCGGCGGCCGATGCGCTGGAGCGCCTGGAAGCGCGCACCTCGCCACGGAATGCCTGAGCCGCTGGCTATACTTGGCGGCATGCCCGCGCAGGCCGCACCAGCATCCGAGCACACCGAGGTCGATCGCAGGCAGCTGCGCACGATCCGCACGCGCTTTCGCGCGATCAACGCGGCGCGGCTCGAGCGCGTGCGCGCGATGCTGCCGCCGCGCCATCGCGACTTCCTCGACCTCCTGCCGCTGCTGCTGCACCTGAACCACCCGGCGCTGCCCGGCTACGTATCGCAGCGCGCGCCGTGCGGCATCACGGGCTGGTCGCCGCCGGCCGCCACGCTGGCGCTGGCAACGCGCCTGGCGCGCAGCTTCGCACCGCAACGCCGCGCGCCGGGCGAGGCGCGCATCCACGCGGTCTACCTGATGGGCAGCCCCGGCACGCTGGGGCACTCCGACCGCAGCGACCTCGACATCTGGGTCTGCTATCCGCACGACCTCGAGCCCGAGGCGCTCGTGCTGCTCGCGCGCAAGACCACGCTGCTGCACGAATGGGCCGCCACGCTGGGGCTCGAGGCACACCTGTTCCTGATGAACGGCGAGAAGTACCGCAGCGGCGAGCGCGAACCGCTGACCGGCGAGAACTGCGGCTCGACGCAGCATCACCTGCTGCTCGACGAGTTCTATCGCACCGGCGTGCTGCTCGCCGGCCGCATGCCCGCCTGGTGGCTGGTTCCCCCCGCGCACGAGCGCGATCACGCCGCCTGGTGCGCGCAGCTGCTCGGCAGGCGCCATGTGCGCGCCACCGATGTAGTCGATTTCGGCGGCGTGGCCGGACTGCCGGCGGGCGAGTTCCTGGGCGCCGGCATCTGGCAGCTCTACAAGGCGATCGACTCACCGTACAAATCGCTGTTGAAGCTGCTGCTGTTCGAGGTCTACGCGAGCGAGCTCCCCGAGGTGCGTCCACTCAGCGCCGACTGCCGGCGCACCGTCTACGCCGGCGTCACCGACATCGACGAGATCGATCCGTACGTGATGATCTACCGGCGCATCGAACGCTACCTGCAGGAGCGTGGCCAGGAGGAGCGGCTCGAGATCGTGCGCCGCTGCCTGTACTACAAGGCCGGCAAGAAGCTGTCGGTGGCGCCGCGCGACGGCCGGTCCTCGTGGCAGCGGCGGCTGATGGAACGGCTGGTCGGCGACTGGGGCTGGGACGCCACGAAGCTCGCGCGGCTCGATGCGCGCCGCCAGTGGAACATCCTGGAGGTCGAGGCCGAGCGCAACGAACTGGTGCGCGAACTGCGCGCGAGTTACCGCTTCCTGGCCGATTTCGCGCGCCGCGAGACCGGCGCGAACACCGCCGACCGGCACGAGCTTGCGGTGCTGGGGCGGCGTCTGTACGCCGCCTACGAACGCCAGGACGGCAAGATCGACACCGTGAATCCCGGCCGCGCCATCGACGTCGCCGAACGCGAGGTCGAGGTGCGCGCCACGCGGGCGGAGGGCGGCGCGCCGGTGCGCTGGGGCGTGTGGCGCGGCGGCAATGCGGGGACGGCGGTGTTGCGCCAGAGCGACAGCCTCAGCGAGCTGCTTGGCTGGTGCGTGGTCAACGGCGTGATCGGCGAGCGCACGCGCGTGGCGACCCGGGCGCGCGAGGACGGCCTGCGCGACGACGAGGCGCGCGCGATGCTGCGCGAGCTGCGGCGGTTCATCGCCGACGGCGCCGCTGCGCGCGAGGTGGCGTTCGGGCAAGGCGCGCTGGTCACCGCGCTGCTGGTGTTCGTGAACGTGGCCGATGACCCGTTGCGCGCGGCGCGCGAGCGCGGCGTGCAGCGGGTGAGCAGCCGCACCGATTCGCTGGGCTACAGCGCGCTGCGCGAGAACCTGGTGCTGAACCTGGAGACCGTCGCACGCACCAGCTGGGGCGAGCTGCTGTGCGCGCGCCACGACGGCGTCGAGGGCCTGCTGCGCTGCCTCGGCGAGTACCTGCAGGCCGGCGGCCGCGGCAGCCGGCCGCAGCTCGTGGTGCGGTGCTTCTGCCCTAGCCGGGCACCGGCGATCGCCGCGCGCGTCGGCGAACTGTTCGCCGATCTCGGCCGGCATTTCCACCGCGAGCGCGGCGACGCCGCGCGCTACGTGCTCGAGATCGGCGAGCGATTGCACCTGCTCGGCTTGCGCAACGGCGCCAGCCGCGCGCAGAGCGCCGACGACCTCGCCGGGCTGTATCGCTTGCTCGCCGAGCCGCAACCGCAGTGGAGTCCGATCGCGGTCGACCGTCACGCGCTCGCCCGCCACCCGCTGCGCGCGCTGCTCGCACGCGCCCAGCCGTGGCGCTGTTGCGTGTTCGTCGAGACGGGGGCGGAGCGCGTGGCGATCACCATCAGCGACGAGCACGGCTCGCTGTGGCGCACCGATTACCCCGCGCAGCACGAAACGGCGCAGCTCGGCGCGCTAGCGCGCTTCCTCGACGCCGTGCGCGCGCACCAGGGCGGCAATGCGGCGCCGAGCACGGCGCCGGCGTGGTTCCGCCTGCTGCGTCCGGCCGGAGGCGATTACCTGGCGCAGGAGATGCCGTCGCCGGCGGCGCGCGCGCCGGGGTGCATCGAACTGGGCGCGCTCGCGAGCGGCGGCGACGGCGTGTTCACGCTGCGCTGCGACGACCAGGGTTTCACCGCCTTCCACCCCGACGGCGAGCCGCCGCCACGGCTGCTCGCGCTGCTGAGGCGCCGCCGCGCGGCCTCCGGCGCGCTGCCCGTGTGCGTGGTCGACCTCGCGCTGCCCGAAGCGACGCAGGCGGCGGCGCCGACGGCTCGTTATCTGCACGAGCGCGCGCGCATCGAGCAGGCGCTGGAACGCGTGTTGCGCGAGTGAGTGCTCGCACGCCCGATGCCATCACCGGCCGGGCGCGGCTATAATCGCCGCCTCGACAACTTCCGGGTGCACACCGTGCGATCGCTCCTCGTCTGCCTGCTGCTCGCCGCGGCCACGCTTGCCGGCTGCGGCCAGAAGGGCCCACTGTTCCTGCCCCCCGAGACGCCGCCACCACAGGCCGGCACGCCATGACCGAGGCCTTCGCTTACCGTAGCGGGGCGCTGTTCGCGGAAGACGTCGCGCTCGAGGATATCGCCGCGCGTTTCGGCACGCCCGCGTATGTGTATTCGCGTGCCGCGATCGAAGCGCGCTTCGACGCCTTCGAATCGGCGCTCGCCGGCGCGCACGCGCACCTGGTCTGCTACGCGGTAAAGGCCAACTCGAACCTTGCGGTGCTGAACGTGCTGGCGCGTCGCGGCGCCGGTTTCGACATCGTCTCCGGCGGCGAACTGCGACGGGTTCTGCTCGCCGGCGGTGACCCGCGCCGCATCGTGTTCTCGGGCGTGGCGAAGTCGCGCGAGGACATCGTGGCCGCGCTCGAGGCCGGGATCCTCTGCTTCAACGTCGAGTCGGCAGCCGAACTCGCCAGGCTGCAGGAAATCGCCGCGGCGACCGGACGCACGGCCGCGGTCTCGATCCGCGTGAACCCGGACGTCGACGCGCAGAGCCATCCGTACATCTCGACCGGGCTGCGCGAGAACAAGTTCGGCGTCACGATCGACGCGGCGCGCGCGCTGTACGCGCACGCCGCCACGCTGCCGAACCTGCGCATCACCGGCATCGACTGCCACATCGGCTCGCAGCTGACCTCGCTGGGGCCCTTCGTCGACGCGTTGGAGCGGGTGCTCGCGATGGTCGACGAGCTCGCCCGCGACGGCATCGAACTCAGCCACATCGACGCCGGCGGCGGCCTTGGCATCCGCTATCGGGACGAAGAGCCG
>CAUJIL010000226.1 GCA_963204845.1 Pseudomonadota bacterium
CACAGGCCGAACCTACGGGGCATGGTCGACGATGGATTGGGGTGACGGTAAAGAGGGGGCTCGCAATGGGTAACCGGCTTTCGAAAATCTACACGCGCACCGGTGACGACGGCACCACCGGACTGACCGGCGGCGATCGCGTGCGCAAGGATTGCCCGCGCATGCAGACCATCGGTGCCGTCGACGAAACGAACTCGCTGGTCGGACTGCTGATCGCCGAACTCGCCTCCGACGACCCGCTGGTACCCATGCTCACCGCGATCCAGCACGACCTGTTCGATCTGGGCGGCGAACTGTCGATGCCCCCGCACGCGCTGGTGCACGATGAGCGCGTGGACTGGCTCGAGCAGTGCACCGACGAACTGAATGCCGACCTGCCGCCGCTGAAGAACTTCATCCTGCCCGGTGGTTCGCGCGCCGCCGCAACCTGCCACCTGCTGCGCACCGTGTGCCGGCGCGCGGAACGCGAGATGGTCACGCTGGCCGGCACCGACCCGGTCAATCCCGCTGGCCAGCGTTTCCTGAACCGGCTGTCGGACCTGATGTTCGTCGCTGCGCGCGTGATCGCGCGTCGCAACGGCGGCCAGGAAGTGCTATGGCAGCAGCGGAAATAACCACGCCGCACCCCTGACCCCGCTCGCGTCGCCGAAACGCGCGCGCCGCAGCGGCGTGCGCACCACGTCGGAAAACACGTAACGCGCCCAGCGCGCCGGCACCTCGGTGTAGAGCCGCTCGATGTTGCTCAAGCCGCCACCGAGCACGATCGCGTGCGGGTCGAGCACATTGATCACCTGTGCGAGCGCGAACGCGAGCTGCTCCACGTAGAGCTCCAGCGCGTCCCGCGCCACCGGATCGCCGTGTGCCGCGAGCGCCACCACCGCCGCGGCATCGCCCTCCTCCGCTTCGCCCGCGGCGAGTTCGACATAACTGCGCCACAATCCCGGGCCCGACAGCCAGGTCTCGATGCAGTCACGGCGTCCGCAGTAGCACGCGCGCCCGGGTGCCAGCGCGCCGAGCGGCCCCGCGAAGCGGTTGTGCCCCCATTCACCGGCGATCGCGTTCGGCCCCGCGAGCAGCCGTCCGCCCACGCAGACGCCACCACCGACACCGGTGCCGAGGATCACGCCGAACACGCTCGCGGCGCCCGCCGCGGCGCCGTCGGTGGCTTCCGAGAGCGTGAAGCAGTCCGCGTCGTTCGCGATGCGCACCTCGCGACCCAGCCGCGCCGCCAGATCCGCCGCGAGGCGCGTGCCGTTCAGCCAGGTGGAATTGCAGTTGCGCATGCGCCCGTCGGCCGGCGACGCCGAACCGGGCGTGCCGATGCCCACCGTGCCGGTGAGCCCGAGGTCTGCCTCGATGCGACGGACCAGTCCTGCGATGGCCTCCAGCGTGCCGGCGTAGTCGTCACGCGGCGAGGCGATGCGCTCGCGCCAGCGGACCGTGCCGGTGGCATCGAGTGCGACGGCCTCGATCTTGCTGCCCCCCAGATCGATGCCGACGCGCATCACCACCAGGACAGGCTCAGAAGATCATCGCCAGCGCGGCCATGACGACCAGCCACACGATCAGCGCGCGGCCGGCGAGCGTCGCGATCGCCTGCAGCTCGCGCGTCCCGCGCGCGACCAGCTCATCGGTGGTCTCTGCCGCAACCGGCGCCGCGATGCCCAGCGCCGCGTTGCCGCAGAGCTCCAGCGCCTCGGCCGTCGCGATGCGCGCATCGGCCAGCACGCGCTGCCAGGCGTAAAGACCCTTGTCGAAATCCCCCACCAGCGCGAACACGAGCCCGCAGATACGCACCGGCAACCACTCCAGCCAGTGCAGCGGCGCGGAATCGCCAACGAGCGCAGCCTCGGCGCGTGCGGCGTCGTTGGCGAGCACCGCCGCGCGGTACGCGATGGCGCCCGCTGGCCCGAGGAAAAAGAACCAGAACAGCGCGGCGAACACGCGCTCGAATCCCCGGTAATACAGCCTGCGGCGCGCCACGTCGTGCAGCCCGCCCGGGTTCGCGACGCTCTCGTCCTCGCCGAGGCGCACGCCCGGATCGGTGACGAGCTGGCGGTACGCGGCGTGGAAATCGCCACGGCTCCAGCGCTGCAGGTAGGCGCCAAGCTCCAGCGCCAGATCGCCGCGCCCCAGCGAGTAGATCAGCACCACGACGAAGAACACCAGTTCGGCGAGCCCGTAGGCACGCGCCTCCACGGCCAGCTGTACCAGCAGCGTGAGCAGCGCCGGCAGCGCGATCAATGCGACGTGCCGAGTCGTGACCGACAGTCGATCGCCCAGCAGCCCCCTCAGTGTGAAAAACCAGCCGTCCTGCTGCAGCGGCGCGCCGGTGCCACGCAGTTGCAGTACACCCACCGCGATCAGAATCGCCAGGAACTCCACGACCTTGCACCCCTTGCGATGCGCCGCAACCGTCTCAGCGGCCTTTCAGCGCAGCACGAAAACCTGCCCAATCGAATGCCCGCCCCGGATCGGTCTTGCGCCCCGGGGCGATGTCCGCATGGCCAACGATACGCCCGATGGTGATCGCAGGATAGTGGCGCATCAGCGCGCGCGTCACCCGCAGCAGCCGCCGGTACTGCGCCCGCGTGTAGGGGCGCTGGTCGGTGCCTTCCAGCTCGATGCCGATGCTGAAGTCGTTGCACCCCGTACGGCCCGCGAAACACGACTCGCCCGCATGCCAGGCGCGCCGCCCGAAGGCCACGAACTGCGTCGCCCGACCCCGGCGGTCGATCAGCAGGTGCGCCGAGACCCGCAGCGCGCGCAGTTGCTCGAAGTACGGATGCGCCGAGCTGTCGAGCGTGTTCAGGAACAGGCGCTCGATGAAACCGCCGCCGAAGCGCCCCGGCGGCAGGCTGATGTTGTGGATCACGAGCAGGCTGATCTCGGCGGCCGGTCGCTCGTTCGCGTTGTCCGACTCCAGCCGCCGCGCTCCGCGCAGCCATCC
>CAUJIL010000227.1 GCA_963204845.1 Pseudomonadota bacterium
GCCGACGTAGGTCATCAGGTCGTCGTTCCACTGGTAGTTCAGCGTGATGCGCGGCGAGACGCCCTGGTCGTCGATCTCGGTCGGGATCGCGGCCGGGAAGCCGCCGTACGTCTGGTTGTAACTGTCGAAATACGTGAAGCCACGCCCCCCCTTGGTCGTGACCATGTGGTCCTGCTCGCGCTGCTCGTCGGTGTAGCGCAGGCCGACCGAGGCCGTCAGCTGCTCGGTGAAGTGCAGCGAGACCTCGCCGAACACCGCCTTGCTGGTGTTGTCGATCTCCGTGTAGAACTGCTGGTTCGCACCGAACAAGTCGATGACCTGGTTGTTGATGTAGTCGCCGCTCTCGTTGAAGTAGAACACGCCGGCGACGAAGTCCGCGAAGCCGTCGAAGCCACTGCCCGAGAGCTGGAATTCCTGGCTCTTCGAGTCGAGGATGAAATGGTCGGGACGGTTGAACAGCAGTTCGGTCCTGGCGCCGAAGGCGTTGTTGACCAGCAGGTTCTTCGACTCGCGGTAGCCGGTGATCGACTTCAGCGTCAGGTCGCTGAAGGTGCCGAGCTCACCGAGGTCCCACGCCAGCGTCAGGCCGTGGCCTTCGATGTCGACGTTGTTGATCGAGGGGCCGAAGCTCGAGACGGTGTCCTCGCGATCGGGGTGCACGTTGTCACCGTGCAGGACACCGAGGTAACCGGTGGCGGAAGTGATCTGCGACACCATCGCGCGCTCGCGCTTCTTCTGCCAGTCGTAGGCGTAGTCGACCGTCAGCATCTCGCTCGGCGTCCAGCGCACGGCGCCACGCAGCACCTGGTTGTCCTCGTCCCAGATGTCGTCGCCGAGCGTGTTCTCGACGAAGGGATCGCGACGCTTGGACAGCAGCGCCACGCTCGCCGACAGATTCTCGGTGACCGGCGTCTCGAAGTACGCCTTGCCGTCCTTGCGACCGAAGTTGCCGGCGGTCAGCGTGAGTTCGCCGCCCATCTCGTCACCGGGCTTGCGGGTGTGCAGGATCACGGCGCCGCCGACGGTGTTCTTGCCGTACAGCGTGCCCTGCGGGCCGCGCAGCACCTCCACGCGCTCCAGTGTCGCCACGTCGAACAGCGAACCGACCGACTTGCCGATGTAGACGCCGTCGAGGTAGATGCCGACCATCGGGTCTTCGGTGATCGTGAAGTCGGTGCGGCACAGACCGCGCATGCAGACCGCGGTGCCGTCGTTGCCACCGGTGTTCGGCACGATGATCAGGTTGGTGGTCATCTGGCTGACGTGCGAGATGTCGGTGATGCCGATATCGGTGATATCGGCCGCGCTGAACGCGGTGACCGACACCGGCACCTCCTGCAGGTTCTCCTCGCGGCGCCGCGCGGTGATCGTCATCTCCTCGATGCCGCCGCGCGCGGCCGGCCCGTCCTGCGCCGTTACCGGGCCTGCGGCGAGCGCCCCGAAGCCGGCGGCGGCAATGGCCACCGCGAGTGCGCGGCTGCGAAAGCCGGCGGCGCCGAAAGAACTGATGTTGCGTACTGCGTTCATGTGTTTCCCCTCGCGATCGTTCTTGGGCGGGATCACGGTCGGCGGCTGCGTGAAGTCCGCCGTTACGCGGACCAAAGCCACCCCCGCACGCCCCCCGCGGTTCGTACTCCCGGCGCGAGTGTAGTAAGCGCTGCCAGAACCCGGCAAGGCGACATAAATCACATTCGGCCCGATCCGTATCCGATCGGGACATTCAGCGTAAATCAGCGGCAATTCGTCACAAAAGTCCGCGATGCAGCTCCGAAAAAAACGTCCTCATGACAGGCACGCGAGGCGTGCGGCGGCGCGAGCGCACCGGTGGGCGTACGCCGCAGGCACACGAGGCGCGCGGCGGCGCGTGCGCACCGGTGGGCGTACGCCGCAGGGATGCGGCGTTCGGGCCTACAGGGCAGCATGCTTTGCACTGCGCGCCCGCCGGGGCTTATCGTAGAAGCACTGTATCCAGGGTCCACGCCATGCATCCCTGCGGAGCGACGGGTTGCGACAGCGCGCAGGTAGCGGAGTGTCCGCTGCCCGGCGCCGAGCCGCTGGGCGTGATCGAGGAGATCCAGGGCCCGGTGATCGACGTGCGCTGCTCGCGGCTGCCGCCGCTGCATCGCGCGATCCACGTCTGCCTGCGCGGCCAGAAGCTCACCTTCGAGGTCCACCGCCACCTCGACGAGCAGCGCGTGCGCGCGATCGCGCTGCACCGCACCAGCGGGCTGCGGCGCAGCATGCCGGTGTTCGACGGCGGCGCCGGCTTGCAGATACCGGTCACGCCGCAGTGCCTGGGGCGCCTGCTCGATGTGTTCGGGAACCCGCTCGACGGCGGCGAGCCGCTGGTGCCCGAATCGCTGCGCCCCATCGTCGCCCCACCGGTGCCGCTCGCCGAGGTGACCGGCACCGGCGAGGTGCTGCTGACCGGCATCAAGGTGATCGACCTGCTGTGCCCGTTCATCCGCGGCGGCAAGACCGGGCTGTTCGGTGGCGCCGGCGTGGGCAAGACCGTGCTGATCATGGAGTTCATGAACGCGATCGTGCGCCTGCACCAGGGCGTGTCGGTGTTCGCGGGCGTGGGTGAGCGCATCCGCGAGGGCCACGAGCTGTGGCACGACATGCGCGATGCCGGCGTGATGCCACGCACGCTGATGGTCTTCGGGCAGATGGACGAGTTACCGGGCGTGCGCTTTCGCATCGGCTTGTCCGCGCTGACGTATGCGGAGTACCTGCGTGACACCGTGGCGCGCGACGTGCTGTTCCTGATGGACAACGCGTTCCGCTTCGTGCAGGCCGGCAGCGAGTTGTCCGGCCTCCTCGGGCGCATGCCGGCGACCGTGGGCTACCAGCCGACGCTGCTGTCCGAGGTGGCGGAACTGCAGGAGCGGATCCTCTCGACGCGCCGCGGCAGCATCACCGCGGTCGAGGCCGTCTACGTGCCCGCCGACGACATGACGGACCCGGCGGTCAGCGCGGTGCTCGCGCACCTCGACACCACGGTGATCCTGGCGCGCAAGCAGGCGGCCAAGGGGATCTATCCGGCGGTGGACCCGCTCGCCTCGGGCAGCCATGCGATGGATCGCGGCACGCTCGGCGATCGCCACTACCACGTCGCGCAGGCCGTGCGCGAGCACCTCGCGCGTTACCGCGACCTCGAGGACATCATCGCGATGCTCGGGCTGGAAGCGCTGTCGGAAGCCGACCGCCGCGTCGTGAACCGCGCGCGGCGCATCGAACGCTACCTGACCCAACCCTTCTTCGTGGTCGCCGAGCACACCGGCATCCCCGGCGCCTCGGTGCCGCTGGAGACCACGATCGCCGACTGCGAGGCGCTGTTGCGCGGGGACTTCGACGCGCGACCCGAGGAGGACTGCTACATGCAGGGCGGGCTGCGCCGGGGCGAGGACGCACGATGAGCGCCACGCTGACGCTGCACCTGCTGAGCGCCGCGCGCAGCGAGCGCATCGACGCCGTGACCAGCTTCGTGGGGCGCGACGCCGGCGGCAGCTTCGGCATCCTGCCCGGGCACGCGCCGCTGCTGGCCGTGCTCGATTACGGGATCGCTCGCGTGCGCGTCGGGGGCGGCGACTGGCACTACATCGCCTGCCCCGGCGGCGTGCTGCGCCTTGCGGGCGACGACCTGGAACTCAGCACGCGCCGCTACCTGCGCGACGACGACCACGCGCGGCTGTCGCTGCAGCTCGCGGGCGTGCTGGCGCGCGAGGAAGCAGAGTTGCGTTCCGTGAAGGAGAACCTGCAGCGGCTGGAGCAGGAGCTCTACCGGCGGCTGCACCGCATCGAGCGCTGGCGCGCATGAGCGACGAGAACTGGCGCCAGGGAGTGGACCGCGACCAGCGCCGCCTCGGGAAGGCGGAGCACGAGCGGCGCTCGCTGCTTGCACACAGCGTGTTCCTCGGCACACTGTCGCTGCTGTTCCTGCTGCCGCTGATCGCCGGCGCGTACCTCGGCCGCTGGTTCGATTCGATGGCGGCGGGCTACTCGGTACGCTGGACGATGAACCTGATCCTGCTCGGGCTGGCGCTCGGCGCGTTCAACGTGTACGCCTTTGTCAGGAAGTACTGGTGATGGAAGAACTCGAGGTACTGTTCAGACTGGGTCCCTTCGGCATCACGCGCACCGTGGTCGGCACCTGGGGGATCATGCTGGTGCTGGGCCTGGGCTGCCGGCTGGCGACGCTGCGGCTGTCGGTGGAGCGCCCCGGATTGCTGCAGACCGCGCTCGAGGGCATCGTGCAGACCATCCACGGCGCGATCGCCAGCGTGCTTCCCGAGCACCCGGACCGGCTGCTGCCGTTCGTGGGCACGCTGTGGCTGTTCGCGGTGTTCGCGAACCTGCTCGGCCTGATCCCCGGTCTGCACGCGCCTACCGGCGATCTCTCGACCACCGCCGCGCTCGCGGTGCTGGTGTTCCTGTCGGTGCACTGGTTCGGCATCCGCGCCAGCGGCTGGCGCCGGTACCTGCACCACTACGTCGCGCCGAGCCCGATCCTGCTGCCGTTTCACGTGCTCGGCGAGTTCTCGCGCACGCTGGCGCTCGCGATCCGCCTGTTCGGCAACATCATGAGCCTCGAGATGGCCGCGCTGCTGGTGCTGCTGGTCGCCGGCTTCCTGGTGCCGGTGCCGATCCTGATGCTGCACGTGATCGAGGCGCTGGTGCAGGCCTTCATCTTCGGCATGCTGGCGCTGATCTACATCGCCGGCGGCATGCAGTCGGTCGCCGACCGCGAATCCCCCACCCCACCCCCCACAGGAAACACCCCATGAGCGAGATGCACTGGTTCGTACTGATCTCGACCGCCGTCGCCGCGCTCGCCATCGCGATCGGGACCATGTTCCCGGCGCTCGCGATGGGGCGCGCGATCACCCAGGCGCTGGAGGCGCTTGCGCGCCAGCCCGAAGCCGAGAAGTCGATCACGCGTACGCTGTTCATCGGACTGGCGATGATCGAGTCGCTGGCGATCTACGTGCTGGTGATCGTGCTGATCGTGCTGTTCCGCAACCCGCTGATCGAATACCTGCTGGAGCCGCTCGCGCGATGAACATCGACTGGACGACCTTCGCGCTGGAAATCGTCAATTTCCTCGCGCTGGTCTGGATCCTGCAGCGCTTCCTGTACCGCCCGGTCATGGACACGCTGCGCGCGCGGCGCGAGGGCGTCGAGCGCACGCTCGCCGAGGCGCGCGCCAGCGAGCAACGCGCGCGCGCGCTGCAGGTGCAGTTCGAGGACCGGCTGGCGGAGTGGAACCGCGAGAAGACCGCCGCGCGCGTCGCGCTCGAAGCCGAGTTCGGGCGCGAACGCGCACGGCGTCTCGAGGAGATCGAACAGGAGTGCCGCGAGGAGAAGGCGCGTCACGCGGCGGTCGAGGCGCACCACGCGCGCGAGCTGCAGCGTGACCTCGAGACCCGCGCGCTGGCGCAGGCGCGGCGCTTCACCGCGGCGCTGCTCGCGCGGCTCGCCACCCCGGCGCTCGAGGAGCGCCTGGTCGAACTGCTGCTCGCGGACCTCGGTTCGCTCGGTGAACAACAGGTACGCGGCCTGCGCGATGCGCTCGCGGACCCGGCGGCGAGCGTGCGGGTGACCAGCGCCTTCGTGCTCGACGAGGCGCTGCGTGCGCGCATCACCGACGCACTGTCGGAGCGCCTGGGCACGCGGTTGTCGCCGCGGTTCGAACAGGACCCCGCATTGCTCGCGGGACTGCGCGTCTCGCTCGGGCCCTGGCACCTGCAGCTCGACCTCGCCGACGAGGCGAACGCCTTCGACGGAGCCGCGCGCCATGGCGACTGAGAGCGCCTCGGGGCTCGCGCGCCAGGCCAACTGGCTGGAAGGCTACGCGCCGCGGCTGCGGGTGTCCGAGCGCGGGCGGGTGATTGCGGTCGGCGACGGCATCGCGTGGATCCAGGGACTGCCGTCGGCAGGCATGGACGAGGTGCTGCACTTCGAGGACGGCAGCCGCGGGCTGGTATTCCACCTGGGTGCGGATCGCATCGGCGCGATCCTGCTCGACCACGGCAGCCGCAACGACGGCCTGGCCGCCGGCGCGGCGGCGTTCCTCGGCGGCCGCACGCTCGACATCGGCACCGGCGACGACCACCTCGGGCGCGTGATCGACCCGACCGGCAACGCACTCGACGACGGGCCGCCGATCCGCCCGAGTGCGCGCCGCGCGCTCGAGCCGCCGTCGCCGCAGATCCCGCAGCGCGACTTCGTCGACCGTCCGCTGGTCACCGGCTGCAAGATCGTCGACACCATGATCCCGATCGGCAAGGGCCAGCGCCAGCTGGTCATCGGCGATGCCGGCACCGGCAAGAGCGCGCTGGCGCTCGATACCGTGATCGCCCAGCGCGGGCGCAACGTGCTGTGCGTCTACGTGCTGATCAGCCAGAAGCGCTCGACCGTGGTCGCGACCGTGGAGACGCTGCGCCGCCACGGCGCGCTCGCCTACACCTGCGTGGTGGTTGCCGAGGCCAGCGCCACGCCGGGGCTGAAGTACATCGCTCCGTTCGCTGGCTGCGCGATCGCCGAGGGCTGGATGTGGGCCGGCCGCGATGTGCTGATCGTCTACGACGACCTCACCACGCACGCGCGCGCCTACCGCGAACTGTCGCTGCTGCTGCGCCGTCCGCCGGGACGCGAGGCGTATCCGGGCGACATCTTCTACCTGCATTCGCGGCTGCTCGAGCGCTCGACGCGCCTCGCCGCCGCCAGCGGCGGCGGCAGCATGACGGCGCTGCCGCTGGTGGAGACCGAACAGGGCGAGATCTCCGCCTACATCCCCACCAACCTGATCTCGATCACCGACGGCCAGATCTACCTCGACCCACGGCTGTTCGCCGCCGGCTTCCTGCCCGCGATCGACGTCACGCGCTCGGTCTCGCGCATCGGCGGCAAGGCCCAGCATCCCGCGATCAAGACCGAGGCCGGCCGCATGAAGCTCGACTACCTGCAGTTCCAGGAGCTCGAGATCTTCACGCGCTTCGGCTCGCGCCTGGAGGCCAGCGTCGAGGCGCGCATCCGCCGCGGGCGGCTGCTGCGCGAACTGCTGAAGCAGGACCGGCTGGCGCCGCTGGCGCCGGAGCAGCACCTGGCCTGGCTGATCGCCTGCAACGAGGGGATGTTCGACGGCCTGGACCCGCAGCAGGTGCGCTCGCGCCTCACGCAACTGCTGGGAGCGATCGGCGGGCTCGGGCTCGGTCTGGGCAGCGAACGCGCCGACTGGGTGAACGCGGTGCGCACCTGCCTCGGGGAAGGAACGCGTGAGCCGCCGGCATGAACTCGCGCGCCATCTGGGCGCGCTCGACGACATCGCCGGCGTGATGTCGGCGATGCGCGCCCTGGCGCTGATGGAGACGCACACGCTGCAGGAGTTCCTGCACGCGCAGCGCCGCATGGTGCGCGGCATCGAGGACGCGCTGGCGGAGTTCCTCGCCTGGCACCCCGACCCGGCCGCCGCCGCGCCACCCGCGCGCGAGATCTGTGTCGTGGTCGGCTCGGAGCAGGGTTTCTGCGGCGACTTCAACGAAACGCTGCTGCGCGCGCGCGACGCGCTGTGCGCGCGGCGCGCGGTGCCACCGGCGTGGCTCGGCATCGGCCAGCGCCTCGGCAGCCGCCTCGAGGACGCGGGCGACGCGCTGCTCGCACTGCCCGGCGCGAGCGTTGCCGACGAGGTCCCGCGCGTGCTGGCGCGGTTGACGCGCGAACTCGGTGCGCTGCAGAACTCGCCCGCATGGGCAGGTTGCGCGCTGAGCGTGCTGCATCACTGCGATGCGAGCGGCACGGTGCGCCTGCGCGAGCTGTTGCCGGTGCGCAACCTGCCGGCGGCGCCGCGGCGCGCCTTCGCGCCGCTGCTGCACGTCGCGGCGCACGCGCTGCAGCCCGCGCTCAACGCGCAGTATCTGCACGCGGCGCTGAACGAGGTGCTGTTCAGTTCGCTGATGGCCGAGAGCCGCCAGCGCCACCTGCACATGGACCAGGCGCTGAAGAAGCTCGACGAGGACCGCGCGCGCCTGCGGCTGGCGTGGAACGCGCAGCGCCAGGAGGACATCACCGAGGAAATCGAGGTGATCCTGCTCTCGACGCAGGACCCCGATCAGCGCGTGCCCGCACCGGCCACGAAGCGGCACGCGCCACGCTGACCCGGCGCGGGATCAGGAGGGCTTGCGGCGTGCCGCGCGCCTCGCCTCGATGTCGGCGGTGTCGGCCACCAGCCCGCCAGCAATCAGCGCATCGACCTCGGCGGCCGAATAGCCCAGCTCCGCCATCAGTTCGCGCGTGTTCTCGCCCAGCATCGGCGGATGCAGGCGCACGCTGCCCGGGGTGCGGTAGAAGCGGATCGGCACGCCGGTCAGCTGCAGCTCGCCGAGCGCGGGGTGCTGCGTCGAGACGATCATGTTGTTGTGCAGGATCTGCGGATCGCGCACCACGTCCTCGACCTGGTTGATCGGGGCGGTCAGCACGTCGGCTGCGACCAGCCTGGGGATCAGTTCCTCGCGCGTGTAGGCGCTGGTGCGCTCGGACACCACGCGATCGAGCTCGTCCTGGTTCACGAGCCGCGCCGTGATGTCGTGGAAGCGCGGGTCGGTGTCCCAGTCGACCTCGAGCGCACGGCACAGCTTGACGAAGAACTTCTCGCCCGGCGTGGTGATCACGACGTGGCCGCCGTCACGCGTGGGGTAGACCCCCGATGGCGCGAAATACAGGCTGCGGTTGCCGGTGCGTACCGGCGCTTCGCCGGTCGTGAGATAAGCGCCGATCGAACTCGCCTGCGCGTGCATCAGCGAGTCCAGCAGCGAGACCTCGACGCGCTGGCCCTCGC
>CAUJIL010000228.1 GCA_963204845.1 Pseudomonadota bacterium
CGATGCCCCCGCCAGCGGGACGCTGCACATGTGCCTCAGTTGCTTCTATCACTTCCTGACGCCGGAGGTCTCGGAGTCGATGCTGCTCGAGATCGGTGAGGCGCTGGCGCGCCTGGGCGATGCCGGCGGCGCGCCGCGCAACGTGATCCGCTTCCCGCGGCGGCGCCGCTGACTACGGCTTTACATCGGCATGAAGCGCAGTTCCGGGTCGGCGGTGCTCTTGTGCCACAGCTCGTCGAACTGCTCCGCCAGATGCTTCACGAAGGCGCGGTCGTCGCGATTCCAGAAGCAGATCTTGTCGTCCTCGTTCGGAATGAAGAACACGCCGGCATCGTCGGCCAGCACGTAGTTGGCGATATAGCGCTCGGGGCAGTACACGAGCTTGCGCAGCGGCACCGCCGATACCAGCCGCTGGTGCAGCGCGGCGAGGCGGTGCGTGCGCTGGCGCAACGGTTGGCTGTCCTTGATGAGCACCCGCACCTCGCAGGGCGGACCCTGGCGTGCCACGCGCGAGAGTTCGCGCACCAGGTCCTCGTGGTCGAACAGCGCGGGGGCGAGGTTGTCGCTGAAGATCCGCACCAGGTGGTGCGCTCCGCGCAGCAGTTCGCACAGGGCGCCGGCCTGGTCGGCGGCTGCCTCGAGCTCGGTGCGGCCTTCAGTTCGCGGATGCATCGTCACCTCCTCGCCGTTGCAGGTGTTCGCGGATGCGCAGCGCCTGCGCAGTGGCGTTGCCGATGTAGGTGGCCGGCGTCAGCGCGGCGAGCCGTGCGCGCTCGGCGGCCGGGATCTCGTGCAGCGACGCGATGAACGCGCGCATCTCGGGTGCCCCGACGCGCTGTCCGCGCGTCAGCGCCTTGAGTTTCTCGTACGGCTCGGCCACCCCGTAGCGGCGCATCACGGTCTGCACCGGTTCGGCCAGCACTTCCCAGTTCGCGTCGAGGTCGGCGGCGAGGCGCGCCGGATCGAGTTCGAGCTTGCCGATCCCCTTCAGCAGCGCCTCGTAGGCGATCAGGCAGTAGGCGAAGGCGCTGCCGAGGTTGCGCAGCACGGTCGAGTCCGTGAGATCGCGCTGCCAGCGCGAGACGGGCAGCTTCCCGGCCAGGTGCGCGAACAGCGCGTTCGCCAGCCCGAGGTTGCCCTCGGCGTTTTCGAAGTCGATCGGGTTCACCTTGTGCGGCATCGTCGACGAGCCCACCTCGCCGGCGCGGGTGCGCTGGCGGAAATAGCCGATCGAGACGTAGCCCCAGACGTCGCGCGCGAAATCGAGCGCGACGGTGTTGAAACGCTCGACCGCCGCGAACAGTTCGGCGAGGCAATCGTGCGGCTCGATTTGCGTGGTGTAGGGGTTCCATTCCAGCCCCAGCGAGCGCACGAAGCCGCGTGCGTTCGCCTCCCAGTCCACGTCGGGGTAGGCCGCGAGGTGCGCGTTGTAATTGCCGACCGCGCCGTTGATCTTGCCGAGCATGCGCACCGCGGCCACCTGTTCGCGCTGGCGGTGCAGGCGGTAGACCACGTTGGCGATCTCCTTGCCCATCGTCGAGGGGCTGGCTGGTTGCCCGTGCGTGCGCGACAGCATCGGCACCTCCGCCCAGTGTTCGGCGAGCGTGCACAAGGACTCGACGATGCGGTCCATCGCCGGCAGGATCGTCTCGCGGCGCGCGCAGTCCAGCATCAGCGCATGGCTGAGGTTGTTGATGTCCTCCGAGGTGCACGCGAAGTGCACGAACTCGAGTCCGGCCGCGGCGCCGGGTATGGCGGCGATGCGCTCCTTGAGGAAGTATTCGACGGCCTTCACGTCGTGGTTCGTGGTCGCCTCGATGGCCTTCACGCGCGCGGCGTCCGTGCTCGAGAAACGCTCCAGGATCGCGTTCAGCGCCGCGTGCGTTGCCTCGTCGAAAGGACCGAACTCGGGGACGCCCGGCAACGCCGCGACGCGTTCCAGCCAGCGCAGTTCCACCAGCACGCGGAAGCGGATCAGACCGTATTCGCTGAACACCGGCCGCAGCGCGGCGGTCTTGGCGCCGTAGCGTCCGTCGATGGGGGAAATCGCGCTGAGTTCGTCGAGTTGCATCGTTGTTTCCGTGAGGCCGCTGCCGTGCGGCCGGTTGCAGTGGATGATAGCGCACGCCGGGTGTCGCGCGGGCCGCCGGCCCTCAGTGCCCGGAGCGCAGCGCGCGGCACGCGGCGATCAGGCGCGCGCGCCCGAGCAGCAGCCCCGGGAGGCTGCCGCCGACGAAGCGCCACAGCACCGCGGCACGCACGCCGGCGAGCAGCAGTGCCCGGATCCGCGCGACCACGCGCGGGTCGCGCAGGTGCTCGGAGGACCCCGTCACCTTGATGCGGAAGCTGTAGCGGCTGATCGTCTCCTCGTACAGCGCGGCCAGCGCCGGCGCGACGGTGTCGAAATCCTCCGCGAGTTCCTGCGCATCGCCGGCCAGGGCTTGCAGTCGCTCGCGGATCACCGCGAGCCGCTCGCGGTCACGCGCCAGGCGCTTGCCGAGATGCGCGAGCGCGAGCGCGTAGCGCAGCGCTGGTGCCTGCGCGTCGCCGGCGCTCAGCGTCAACGCCGACTCGAGACGTTGCAGCGCACCGCCGAGCGCGGCGGCGCCTCCCCAGACATCCTCGACGCGCTGCCATTCGAAGCGCAGCAGGCCAATGCCCAGCGTGCGCACGCCCTGGCTTGGCGCCGTGCCGGTGCGTGCCAGCTCGTCGACCAGCGTGGCGCATTCGAGCATCGCGGCCAGCGCCAGCGCCTGCTCGCGCGCGGTTGCGGACGCTGCGGCGCTCATGCGAAGCGCTCCTCGATCACGCCGCCGCCGAGGCAGCAGTCACCGTCGTAGAACACCACGTACTGTCCCGGTGTCACGGCGCGCTGCGCACTAGCGAACTCGACCCGCCAGCGTCCGTCGCCCTGGGGCGCGATGCGGCATGGCTGGTCGGGCTGGCGGTAGCGGATCTTGGCGTGCAGCTCGCGTTCGCCCGGCTGCGGCTCCGCGCCGATCCAGTGCGTCTGCGCGCACACCAGCGCGCGGTGGTAGAGCGCGGGGTGCTCGCTGCCCTGGGCGACCAGCAGCGTATTCGTCGCGAGGTCCTTTCCGATTACGTACCACGGCTGCTCGGGGTGGTTGCGCCGGCCGCCGATGCCGAGCCCCTGGCGCTGGCCGATCGTGTAGTACATCAGCCCGTGGTGCTCGCCGAGCGGCTCGCTCTCGGTACCGTGGATCGGGCCGGGCTGCGCCGGCAGGTAGCGGCGCAGGAAGTCGGCGAAGCGCCGCTCGCCGATGAAGCAGATGCCGGTACTGTCCTTCTTCGCGGCGACCGGGAACGCGTGTTCGCGTGCGATGCGCCGGACCTCGCTCTTCGGCAGCTCGCCGACCGGGAACAGGCAGCGCGCGAGCTGGCTCCCCGGCACGGCGTGCAGGAAATAGCTCTGGTCCTTGGCCGGATCGCGCCCTTTGAGCAGGCGCGCGTGGCCGTCGCGCAGTTCGCGCCGCGCGTAGTGGCCGGTCGCGATGGTGTCGGCGCCGAGCGCGGATGCGTAGTCGACGAACACCTTGAACTTGATCTCGCGGTTGCACAGCACGTCCGGGTTCGGCGTGCGTCCGGCGCGGTATTCGGCGAGGAAGTGCTCGAACACGTTGTCCCAGTACTCGGCGGCGAAGTTCGCCGTGTGCAGCCGGATGCCGAGCAGTGCGCAGACGGCCTCGGCGTCGGCGAGGTCGGCGCGCGCGGTGCAGTACTCGGTGCCGTCGTCCTCGTCCCAGTTCTTCATGAACAGGCCTTCGACGGCAAAACCCTGCTCGCGCAGCAGCAGTGCGGCGACCGCGGAATCGACGCCGCCCGACAACCCGACGATGACGCGTGCGCCGCTCATCGTGCGTGCGGGTAGAAGAAGTCGAGCGGGAAGCGGCGCCCGCTGCGGTGCTGCTCGATGGTCGCCAGCACCGACTCGCTGCGCAGGCGCCCGCGCGCCGCGAGGATCTCCGCGTAGCTCAGCCAGTGCGTGGCAACGATGCCGCCGTCGAGCCGGCGGGCGGGGTCGTGATGGAGCGCCCGGGCGAGGAAACTGGTGCGCAGGTAGCTGATGCCGCTCGTGCTGGCGGTGAACAGGCTGGTGCCGAGCACGGCCTCGATCGCGACCTCCCAGCCGGTTTCCTCGAGCGTTTCACGCCGCGCCGCCTCGATCAGCGTCTCGCCCGGCTCGAGGTGCCCGGCGGGCTGGTTCAACACACGGCGACCGTCGATCGCTTCCTCGACCAGCAGGTAGCGCTCGTCACGGAACAGCACCGTGGCGACGGTGACGCGGGGTTGCCATTGCCTGAGCGTATCGTTCATCGCCGTTTCCGGGCAAAAGGGCGGGCATTATAGCGGCCGTGGCCGCTCCGGCACGCCATCACGGGGAAGCGGTGATATACTGCCGCGCCGCGCGTGCCCAGCAGCATCGCATCCACTCACCCCGGCCATGACAACGGAGCAGACTAATGGCGTACAAGCACATCAAGGTACCAGCACAGGGCGAGAAGATCACGGTCAATGCAGACCATTCGCTGAATGTGCCGGACAATCCCGTGATCCCGTTCATCGAGGGCGACGGTATCGGGGTCGACATCACGCCGGCGATGCTGAAGGTGGTCGATGCGGCAGTCGCGAAGGCTTACGGCGGCAAGCGCAAGATCAGCTGGATGGAGATCTACACCGGCGAGAAGGCGGCCGAACTCTACGACGGCGACTGGTTCCCGGCCGAGACGCTGGAGGCGATCCGCGAGTACGTGGTGTCGATCAAGGGGCCGCTGACCACGCCGGTGGGCGGTGGTTTCCGTTCGCTGAACGTCGCGCTGCGCCAGGAACTCGACCTCTACGTCTGCCTGCGCCCGGTGCGCTGGTTCACGGGCGTTCCGTCGCCGGTGCGTGAGCCCCAGAAGACCAACATGGTGATCTTCCGCGAGAACTCGGAGGACATCTATGCCGGTATCGAATGGAAGGCGGGCACGGCGGAAGCCGACAAGCTGATCCGTTTCCTGCGCGAGGAGATGGGCGTCACCAAGATCCGCTTCCCGGAGAACTGCGGCATCGGCATCAAGCCGGTGTCGAAGGAAGGGACCGAGCGCCTGGTCCGCCGTGCGATCCAGTACGCGATCGACCAGGACCTGCCCTCGGTCACCATCGTGCACAAGGGCAACATCATGAAGTTCACCGAGGGTGGCTTCAAGGAATGGGGCTACGCACTGGCGCAGAACGAGTTCGGCGGTGAACTGCTCGACGGCGGTCCGTGGGTGAAACTGCGCAATCCGAAGACCGGCAAGGACATCGTGATCAAGGACGTGATCGCCGACGCGATGCTGCAGCAGGTGCTGCTGCGCCCCGACGAGTACAGCGTGATCGCCACGCTGAACCTGAACGGCGACTACCTGTCGGATGCGCTCGCCGCGCAGGTCGGTGGCATCGGCATCGCGCCGGGCGCCAACCTGAGCGACACCGTGGCGCTGTTCGAGGCGACCCACGGCACGGCGCCCAAGTACGCTGGCCAGGACAAGGTGAACCCTGGTTCGCTGATCCTGTCGGCCGAGATGATGCTGCGCCACATGGGCTGGAACGAGGCGGCCGACCTGGTGATAGCCGGCGTGAACGGTGCGATCCAGGCGAAGACCGTGACCTACGACTTCGAGCGCCTTATGCAAGGGGCGACGCTGGTGAAGTGCTCGCAGTTCGGCGACGCGATCATCCGCCACATGACCTGAGTGCGGCAGCAGCGGCGGCGCCTGCGGGCGTCGCCGCGATTCCGCGTTGCTATCTTGCCAGCAGCATCCCGCTTTCGAGGGCCTCGATCGCCTCGATCGCGATCGCGTGCATGCCCTTGGGTCCGGCCTGGACCTCGAACCGTACGGTCTGGCCTGCCTTCAGCGTC
This sequence comes from Pseudomonadota bacterium, assembly GCA_963204845.1. Lineage (GTDB taxonomy): Bacteria > Pseudomonadota > Gammaproteobacteria > Pseudomonadales > UBA5518 > UBA5518. The sequence goes on from CAUJIL010000228.1 coordinate 5,906, forward strand.
TTGTAGCCTTCCATCCGGATGGCCGAGTAATGGGCGAATATATCGGAGCTGCCTTCATCGGCCAGGATGAAGCCGTAGCCCTTGGCATTGTTGAACCACTTGACGATACCAGTACGCATGAATCTGGTCCTCGTTGCCCCGGGCGGGGCATCGGTTGTTGTGCTTATGTCGGACCTGCCAGCACGCCGGAAGCGTGCTGAAGCATTGGACAGCTTTTTTAGCGGCAGCGCCCGCGGGTGTCAAGCGCGCGGGCGGCGCCGGCGCCGGTGCCTCTTGTGCGAGGACGCGATCCATGGAACATTCTGGGCAAGCGGGCGGTTAGCGATGAGAGTGATGGACAGCACATCGACGGCAGGGCGTATCACCGCGAGCGGTGAGGACCGCCTCGCGCGCGATGGCGGGCTCGCGCTCCAGGAGTCGGATGCGCAACTCGCCGAACCGCCCATGTACCAGGTCGTGATGCTGAACGACGACTACACGCCGATGGACTTCGTGGTCGACGTGCTGCAGCGATTCTTCGGGATGGGGCGCGACAAGGCCACGCGCGTGATGCTGGCGGTGCACACCGAGGGCCGCGCGGTGTGCGGGGTATTCACGCGCGACGTCGCGGAGACGAAGGCGATGCAGGTCAACCGCTACGCGCGAGAAAACCAGCATCCGCTGCTGTGCGAGATCGAAGTCGCCGCCGGCGATTGAACCCGGAGCCCCGGGAACGCCCGCCCGGTGGCCTGGTCTATGCTGGATGCGAGGCTGCAGTAACTGCCGGAGGCTCCTCATGCTGAGCAAGGATCTCGAGTTCAACCTCAACGCCGCGTTCCGCCACGCGCGCGCGCGCCGTCACGAATTCATGACCGTCGAGCACCTCCTGCTGGCGCTGCTCGACAACGAGGCGGCGCTGCGGGTGCTGCGCGCCTGCGGAGCGGATATCGATCAGTTGCGCGCGGAACTGGCGCGTTTCGTCGAGACCAACACGCCGCTCATTCCGCAGGAGGAGGACAAGCGCGAGACCGAACCCACGGTAGGGTTCCAGCGCGTGCTACAGCGTGCCGTGTTCCACGTGCAGTCCTCGGGCCGCAGCGAGGTCAACGGTGCCAACGTGCTGGTCGCGCTGTTCGGCGAGCAGGAGAGCCAGGCGGTCTTTCTGCTGCGCAAGCAGAACATCGCGCGCATCGACGTGGTGAACTTCATCACGCACGGTATCCCGAAGGTTGCCGACAACCCGCGTCCCGGCAGCGCGGGTGCGGAGTCCGGCGAGGAAGAGCAGCCGGGGCAGGACGGCGAGGCCAGCCCGCTGCAGAGCTTCGCGACGAACCTCAACGACGAGGCGCGCGCGGGGCGTATCGATCCGCTGGTTGGCCGCGCGCTCGAACTCGAGCGCGTCACGCAGATCCTCGCGCGCCGGCGCAAGAACAACCCGCTGCTGGTCGGCGAGTCCGGGGTCGGCAAGACCGCGATCGCCGAGGGCCTGGCGCGGCGCATCGTCGAGGGCGACGTGCCCGAGGTGCTGCGCGACGGCGTGGTGTATTCGCTCGACCTCGGCTCGCTGCTCGCGGGCACCAAGTACCGCGGGGACTTCGAGAAGCGTTTCAAGGGGCTGCTGGCCGAACTGCGCCGGAAGAAGCACGCGATCCTGTTCATCGACGAGATCCACACGATCATCGGTGCGGGTGCCGCCTCGGGGGGCGTCATGGACGCCTCCAACCTGCTCAAGCCGCTGCTGGGTTCGGGCGAGATCCGCTGCATCGGGTCGACGACGTTCCAGGAGTACCGTGGCGTGTTCGACAAGGACCGCGCGCTGAGCCGGCGCTTCCAGAAGGTCGACGTCGGCGAGCCCAGCGTCGCCGAGACCTTCGAGATCCTGAAGGGGCTGCGCTCGCGCTTCGAGGAACACCACGGCCTGCGCTACAGCACGCGCGCGCTGCAGGCGGCGGCGGAACTCGCGAGCCGCTACATCACGGACCGCTTTCTGCCCGACAAGGCGATCGACGTGATCGACGAGGCCGGGGCGTTCCAGCGTCTGCAGCCCGAATCGCGCCGGCGCAAGGTGATCGGCGTCAGGGAGGTCGAGGAAATCGTCGCCAAGATCGCGCGGATCCCGCCACGCAGCGTCTCGACCTCCGACAAGGAGTCGCTGCGCACGCTGGCCGCCGACCTGAAGGGCGCCGTGTTCGGACAGGAGGCGGCGATGGACGCGCTGGCGACGGCGATCAAGCTGGCGCGCGCCGGGCTGAAGACGGTCGAGAAACCGATCGGCTGCTTCCTGTTCGCCGGGCCTACCGGGGTGGGCAAGACCGAGGCGAGCCGACAGCTGGCGAAGACGCTGGGACTGGAGCTGGTCCGCTTCGATATGTCCGAGTACATGGAGCGGCACACCGTGTCACGGTTGATCGGCGCGCCCCCGGGCTACGTCGGCTTCGACCAGGGAGGGCTGCTGACCGACGCGGTCACGCGGCACCCGCACAGCGTGCTGCTGCTCGACGAGATCGAGAAGGCGCACCCGGAGGTGTTCAACCTGCTGCTGCAGGTGATGGACCACGGCACGCTGACCGACAACAACGGCCGCAAGGCCGATTTTCGCAACACCGTGCTGAGCATGACCACCAACGCCGGCGCCGAGATGCTGAGCCGGCGTTCGATCGGTTTCACCGATCAGGACAACAGCAGCGACGGACTCGAGGCGGTGAAGAGGATGTTTACGCCCGAGTTCCGCAACCGGCTCGACGCGATCATCCAGTTCGCGTCGCTGCCGCCGTCGGTGGTGCACTCGGTGGTGCGCAAGTTCCTGGCCGAGCTGCAGGCGCAGCTCGCGCCGCGCAAGGTGCGCATCGAGATCGACGAGGCGGCCGAGGCCTGGCTGGTCGCCCGCGGTTACGACGAGAAGATGGGCGCGCGGCCGATGGCGCGCGTGATCCAGGAGCACATCAAGAGGCCGCTCGCCGACGTGCTGCTGTTCGGCGAACTGGAGCACCGTCCGGGAGTCGTGCGGGTGAGCGTGGGAGAGGATGGAGAGGGGTTGCAGTTGACGGTCGAGGCGTCCGCCTGAGCGGTGCGCCCGGCGCTGGTTCGATCAGCGCTCGCGAAACGTGATCCGTCCCTTGGTGAGATCGTAGGGCGTCAGTTCGACCTTGACCCTGTCGCCGGTCAGGATGCGGATGTAGTGCTTGCGCATCTTGCCGCTGATGTGCGCCGTCACGATGTGCCCGTTCTCCAGGCGCACGCGGAACGTGGTGTTGGGCAGGGTGTCGACCACCTCGCCATCCATCTCGAGAACGTCTTCTTTCGCCATCCGTAGTCACTCGGGGAAACTGGGCGCGCATTCTGCCCTATCGTGGCGCCGATGCAAAGCGGCGGGCGTGGGGAGGCGCCGGGTTCGGCACGGATTCCCGCGTCAGTCCACGTGCACCCACTGGCCGTTCACCAGCAGCTCGACCGGCCGGAAGCGCGTCTTGTAGCTCATCTTGCGGCAATCGCGGATCCAGTAGCCCAGATAGACCGCGGCGAGTCCGAGCTGGCGGGCGTGCGCGATCTGCCACAGGATCACGTAGCTGCCGAGGCTGCGGCGCTCTTCGGCGGGGTCGTAGAACGTGTAGATCGCCGACAGCCCGTTGTCGAGGCGATCGAGCACCGCGACCGCGAACAGGCGATCGGCGGCGCGGAACTCGACGTAGCTCGTACAGCCCCATTCGCGGGTCAGGAACGAATCGTACTGCGCGCGGTCGGGCGGGTGCATGTCACCGTCGCTGTGGCGGCTGCGGATGTAGCGGCTGTAGAGGCCGAAATGCAGCTCCGAATCGATGCTGGCAACCGTGCGGGCCTCGAGATCGGTGTTGCGCGCCAGCACGCGGCGCTGGCTGCGGTCGGGGCGGAATCGCTCGACCGGCACGCGCGCCGGGATGCAGGCATTGCAGGCGCCGCAGTGGGGGCGGTAGAGGTGCGGACCGCTGCGGCGGAAACCGATGCTCGAGAGCTGGCTGTAGATGTGGGTGTCGATCGGCGTCGCCGGGTCCACGAACAGCGTGGTCGCCACCTCGCCGTCGAGATAGCTGCATTCGTGCGGGTAGGTGGCGAACACGCGGATGTTCGCCAGCAGGCTCACCGGGTTGCCCATGGCTCTCCGTGCTACTCCGATTCGAGGCGCCAGGATCCGACGCGCCCCGTTGCGCCGACGTTCACGTCCAATATATCGCGAAACCGTGAGCGCGTGATGCAGCGCGCGCCGAGCCGCGCGAGGTGCGGGGTGTGCTGCTGGCAGTCGATCAGCGCGAAGTCCCACGCACGCAGTTGTCCGGCCAGGTGGACCAGTGCGACCTTCGAGGCATCGTCGGCGCGGCTGAACATCGATTCGCCGAAGAACACACGGCCGATCGCGATCCCGTACAGCCCGCCCACCAGTTCGCCGTCGCGCCAGGTCTCGATCGAGTGCGCGTGCCCGCGCCGGTGCAGTTCGACGTAGGCCTCGCGCATCGCGGCACCGATCCAGGTGCCGTCGGCAAGCGCGCGCGGCGCCGCGCAGGCCTCGATCACACGGCCGAAGCAGCAGTCGGCCGTGACCTCGTAGACGCGCCGGCGCAGCGTGCGGCGCAGGCTGGCCGGCACGTGCAACTCGTCGGGGAACAGTACCGCGCGCGGGTCGGGTGACCACCACAGGATCGGCTGGGGTTCCTCGTACCAGGGAAAGATGCCGCGGCGGTACGCCGCGAGCAGGCGCCCGGGGCCGAGGTCGCCGCCCGCGGCCAGCAGTCCCGGCGGGTCCGCGAGCGCGTGCTCCAGCGGCGGGAACGCCTCGACGTCGGGGCCGAGCCAGGCGATCGCGGGCACGGCGCTCAAAGCGCGTCGAGGTACTTTTCCGCGTCCAGCGCCGCCATGCAGCCGAAACCGGCCGAGGTGATCGCCTGGCGGTAGACGTGGTCGCAGACGTCGCCGGCCGCGAACACACCCTCGACGCTGGTCGCGGTGGCGTTGCCGTCCTGGCCGCCGCGGATGCGGAGGTAGCCGTCGTGCATCTCGATCTGACCGTCGAAAATCGCGGTGTTGGGCGTGTGGCCGATCGCGATGAACACGCCGTCGAGCGCGATCTCGCGGGCAGCGCCGTCGCGGGTGCCGCGGATGCGCATGCCGGTCACGCCGCTCGCGTCGCCGAGCACCTCGTCGAGCGTGCTGTTCCACAGCAGTTCCACCTTGCCTTCGGCGGCCCGCTGGAACAGCCGCTGCTGGAGGATCTTCTCCGAACGCAGCGCGTCGCGCCGGTGCACGAGGTACACGCGCGAGGCGATGTTCGCCAGGTACAGGGCCTCCTCGACCGCGGTGTTGCCCCCGCCGATCACGGCCACCGGCTTGCCGCGGTAGAAAAAGCCGTCGCAGGTCGCGCAGGCGCTGACGCCGCGCCCCATGAAGCCTTCCTCGGACGGCAGGCCCAGGTAGCGGGCCGAGGCGCCGGTGGCAATGACCAGCGCATCGCAGGTGTAGGTCGCCGAGTCGCCGTGCAGCACGAAGGGACGCTGGCCGAGGTCGGTGCGCGCGATGTGGTCCTGGATCAGCGTCGCCTCGAAACGCTGCACGTGCTCGAGCATCGCGCCCATCAGTTCCGGTCCTTGCAGGTGCGCGTGACCGCCGGGCCAGTTCTCGACCTCGGTGGTCGTCATCAGCTGGCCACCCTGCTGGATCCCGGTGATCAGGGCCGGGGACAGGTTCGCGCGCGCGGCATACACGGCCGCGGTGTAGCCCGCCGGTCCGGAGCCCAGGATGATCAGTCGGTGATGGATGCGTGCGGTCATTGTCTCGGGGTCCTCGGCTGGGGGCGGTCGCAGGGCGGGGTGCGGAAATGGCCTATACTGAGGCCTGGTTTCCGCTCCGGCGGCGGGGGCGCAGTTTACCCCCGATCATCGTGATTTCACAGGACGGCCGCCGGTTGCGGGGCGGCCCGGCAGAGGTGCAGGTATCTTGGCGAGGACTAGAGGCGCTTCCGCGGTGGCCGAAAGGACGCTGCCACCCGTTCTGCAGCATGGGATGCGCGAGGGCCTGGTGATTGGCTGGGGCGTGCTGGCCGGTTTCCTGCTGCTCGCGCTCGGCACCTACAGCGTGGGCGATCCGGGCTGGTCGAGCACCGGCAACGGCTCGGCGATCGCCAATTCGGCCGGACGCACTGGCGCGTGGTTCGCCGACGTGCTGCTGTCGCTGTTCGGGTACGCGGCCTACGGCTTCCCGCTGCTGTTCGGCTTCCGTGCCTGGGCGGCCACGCGCGAGCGCCAGGCGTCGTTCGTGCTGGACTGGCTGCTGGTATCGATCCGCAGCGTGGGTTTCGTGCTGGTGCTGCTGTCGGCGACCACCTTGCTCGCGTTGCAGGGCAGCGCAACCTCGCTGTTGCCGTTCGGCATCGGTGGCATGCTCGGCGAGACGCTGGCGCAGGTCGGGCAGCGCGCTTTCGGAGTGACGGGCACGCGGCTGCTGATGCTGGCACTGCTGCTGTTTGGCGTCACCATCTTTACCGACCTGTCGTGGTCGCGTGTGCTCGAGGAAACCGGCCGCCTCACGCTGGATGGCTTGTGCCGTCTGGGACAGGCGGCGGGATCCGCGCGCCAGTGGCACGCTGGCGAGCTGCTCGCGACGATGCGTCGTCTCGGCCGGCGCGGCGCCGGCGAGGCAGGGAATGGGTTCGACGGCGAGCCGGGCGAACACGTGCCGGTGGTGCGCGAGCTGACGATCGATGAACTGGAGGACCCGTCGCCGCGCAGGCGGCGCGCGCGCCGCGAACCCGTGCTCGAGAGCGCCGACGTCGAAGCGGTGGCGCCTTCGGTGGCAGCGACCGCGCGTGCGGTGCCCGAGATCCGCCTGCCGGCGCCGCGCAAGGAAGTGCAGGGCGAGCGCGTGCAGCGCGAGCGCCAGGGGGCGCTGTTCAGCGCAGCCGATGCGTACCTGCCCCCGCTTGGGCTGCTCGACATGGCCGATCGCAGCAAGCAACGCGGCTACTCGGCCGAGGCGCTGGAGGGAATGTCGCGGTTGCTCGAGATCAAGCTGCGCGACTTCGGGGTCGAGGCCACGGTGGTGTCGGTGCTGCCGGGTCCGGTGATCACGCGTTTCGAGATTCAGCCCGCGCCGGGCGTGAAGGTCAGTCGCATCAGCAACCTGGTCAAGGACCTCGCGCGTTCGCTGGCCGTGATCAGCGTGCGGGTCGTGGAGGTGATTCCCGGCAAGTCGGTGGTCGGCATCGAGATTCCGAACGAGGACCGCGAGGTCGTGCTGCTCGGCGACGTGCTCGCCTCGCGTGCCTACGAGACTTCGCGCTCGCCGCTCACGCTGGCGCTGGGCTACGACATCTCGGGCGAGCCGATGGTGGTCGACCTGGCACGCATGCCGCACCTGCTGGTGGCCGGCACCACCGGCTCCGGCAAGTCGGTGGGCGTCAACGCAATGTTGCTCAGCCTGCTGTACAAATCCACGCCGGCCGAGGTGCGGATGATCCTGGTCGATCCGAAGATGCTCGAGCTCTCGGTCTACGAGGGCATCCCGCACCTGCTGACGCCGGTGATCACCGACATGAAGGACGCGGCCAACGGTCTGCGCTGGTGCGTGGCCGAGATGGAGCGCCGCTACCGCCTGATGGCGGCGATGGGGGTGCGCAACCTGGCGGGTTTCAACCGCAAGATCCAGGACGCCATCGACACCGGCGAACCGATCGCCGATCCGTTCTGGACGCCGGATCCGATGGTGTTCGTGACCGAGGAGGAGCAGCTGGCCACCCCGCCGACGCTGGTGACGCTGCCGGCGATCGTGGTCGTGATCGACGAGTTCGCCGACATGATGATGATCGTCGGCAAGAAGGTCGAGGAACTGATCGCACGGATCGCGCAGAAGGCGCGCGCTGCCGGCATCCACCTGATCCTCGCGACCCAGCGCCCCTCGGTCGACGTGATCACCGGCCTGATCAAGGCGAACATCCCGACCCGTATCGCGTTCCAGGTCTCGTCGAAGATCGATTCGCGCACCATCCTCGACCAGGGGGGCGCGGAACAGTTGCTGGGCCACGGCGACATGCTCTATCTGCCACCGGGTAGCGGTGTGCCGATCCGCGTGCACGGCGCCTTCGTCGCCGATGCCGAAGTGCACCGCGTGGTCGCGGACCTGCGCGCGCACTCCGGGCCGAACTACATCGAGGGCATCCTCGAGGAGAGCGCGGCCTCGCCGCTGGCGATGCTGCCCGGGGAGGCGAGCGACGATCCGGAGAGCGACGGTCTCTACGACGAGGCGGTGCGCTTCGTGACCGAGAGCCGCAAGGCGTCGATCTCCGCGGTTCAGCGCAAGCTGCGGATCGGCTACAATCGCGCCGCCCGTATGATCGAGGCGATGGAAGCCGCGGGTGTCGTCAGCGCCATGAACAGCAACGGCAGTCGCGAAGTTCTGGCCCCGCCGCCACCGGCACACTGATACCGTTGCAGGGTGTTCCCGTGTCGCGATTTGCCGCTCTGGCAGCGTTGTGGCTGCTGTGTTCCCACGCCGTCGCCGATGCCGCCGCGGCCGCGCGTCTCGGGACGCTGCTCGGCGGCATGCGACGCATCGAGGCCGATTTCACCCAGCGCCTGCTCGACGAGAGCGGTGCCCTGATCCAGCAGAGCAGCGGTCACGTGCTGCTCGCGCATCCGGGGCGTTTTCGCTGGGAGACCCGCGACCCCTTCGAGCAACTCGTCGTCAGCGACGGCAGCACCGTCTGGCAATACGATCCCGATCTGGCGCAGGTGGTCGTGCGTCCGCTGGACCGGCGCGCGGACCAGGTGCCTTCGCTGCTGCTGAGCGGTGACATCGAGGCCGTGGAGGCGCAGTTCGAGATCCGCGATGCGCCCGCGCAGGACGGTGGCGAGGGGTTCGAGTTGCATGCGCGCGCGAGCGGCGGCATGTTCGAGCGCCTCGACGTGGCCTTCGCCGGCGGCGTGCTGCGGCGCCTGGCGATCGCCGACGGGCTGGGCCAGCGCACCGAGATGGAATTCGCCGGCGTGGTGGCACTCGGTGAGGTGGCGCCGGGAACCTTCAGTTTCGTGACGCCGGCCGGGGTCGACGAGTTGCACGATGAGTGAGCCCGTCGGCGCGCCCTATGTGCCGCTGGCGGCACGCATGCGGCCGCGCCGCCCCGAGGACTTCTTCGGCCAGGAGCACCTGCTCGGCGCCGACAAGCCGATCACCAGCGCGATCCGCTCGGGCACCGTGCACTCGATGATCCTGTGGGGACCGCCCGGGGTCGGCAAGACCTCGCTGGCGCGCCTGCTCGCGGAGACCACCGGCGCGCATTTCCAGACGCTCTCGGCGGTGCTCGCCGGCGTGAAGGAGATCCGTGCGGCGATCGACGAGGCGCGTGCGCAGCGCGCGACGTCCGGGCGGCGCAGCATCCTGTTCGTCGACGAGGTGCACCGCTTCAACAAGACGCAGCAGGACGCCTTCCTGCCGTTCGTCGAGGACGGCACCGTGATCTTCATCGGTGCGACCACCGAGAACCCCTCGTTCGAGCTCAATGGCGCGCTGCTGTCGCGCGCGCGTGTCTACCGGCTGCGGCCGATGGACGACGCGGCGATCGAGCGCGTGCTTGCGCACGCACTGGCGAGCGACGAACTGCTGCGCGCGCGCGCACCGCGCATCGAGGATGCCACGCTGGGGCGCATCGCACGCGCCGCCGACGGCGACGCGCGCCGGGCGTTGAACCTGTTCGAGATCGCCGTCGATCTGGCGGGCGACGAGGTGATCGGCGACGCGGTGCTGCGCGAGGTGCTGGGTGGGGACCCGCGGCGCTTCGACAAGGGCGGCGACATCTTCTACGACCAGATCTCGGCGCTGCACAAGGCGGTGCGCGGCGGCTCGCCCGACGCGGCGCTGTACTGGCTGGCCCGCATGCTCGACGGGGGGTGCGACCCGCTGTACGTGGCGCGGCGCGTGGTGCGCATGGCGACGGAGGACATCGGCAACGCCGACCCGCGCGGGCTGTCGATCGCACTCGCTGCCTGGGACACGCAGGAGCGGCTCGGCAGTCCGGAAGGCGAGCTCGCGATCGCGCAGGCGCTGGCGTACCTGGCCTGCGCGCCGAAGAGCAACGCACTCTACGCCGCCTTCGGTGCGGCGCGCGCCGATGTGCGCGAGCACCCGAGCTACGAGGTGCCGCTGCACCTGCGCAACGCGCCGACGCGGCTGATGAAGGACATGGACTTCGGCGCGGACTACCGTTACGCGCACGACGAGCCGGACGCCTACGCGGCCGGCGAGAACTACTTCCCGCCCGAGCTCGCCGAGCGCAGCTATTACCACCCGGCGCCGCGCGGGCTGTAGAAGCAGATCGGTGACAAGCTCGCGTGGCAGCGCGAGCGCGACGCGCAGAGCGCGCGCCAGCGCTACCCGCGCGCCCGGCGCACCCCGCGGAGTGAGCGATGACCGATCTGCTGCGCAACCTGTTCTTCGTGGCGATCGGCGGTGCGCTGGGCGCGCTCGCCCGGTTCGGCGCCGCGCAGTGGCTGCACGCGCTGCACCCGGCGCGCTTTCCGCTGGCGACGCTCGCGATCAACGCGAGCGGATCGTTCCTGATCGGCATCGCGTGGGTGGCGATCGCCGAGCGCGGCGTGCTGCACGCCGACTGGCGCAGCATCCTGATGGTCGGTTTCCTGGGCTCGTACACCACGTTCTCGACCTTCTCGCTCGAGACCGTGACCTTGCTCGAACACGGGTACGCAGTGCAGGCGCTCGCCAACGTGCTGCTGAGCGTTCTGATCTGTGTGGGCGGTGCGTGGGCGGGAATCGGTGTCGCGCGGCTGCTGTGGTCTGCCTGAGGAGTTGTCGATGATCGATGTGAAGATGCTGCGCCAGGATGCCGAGGCGGTGGCGCGCGAACTGGCCCGCAAGCGTTTCGTGCTGGACGTGGCGGCGTACCGTGCGCTCGAGGAGCGCCGCAAGGGCTGCGACGTCGAGTCGCAGCGCCTGCAGAACGCGCGCCGCCAGGCGTCGAAACGTATCGGTGAGCTGGTGCGCGAGGGCGTGCCGGTCGAGGAAGCGCGCGCGCGGGCGGGGGCCGAGCTCGAGGACATCAACCGGGCGCTCGAGCACCTGCTCGAGGAAACCGAGGTGGTGCACGCCGAACTCGACGCCTTTCTCGCCACGCTCCCCAACCTGCCGGCGCCGGACGTTCCGGCCGGCACCGGGGAGGACGACAACGTCGAGATCGCGCGCTGGGGCACACCACGCGTGTTCGACTTCCCGGTGCGCGACCACGTGGACCTGGGTGCGCGCGGCGCGGCGATGGATTTCGATGCCGGCGCGCGCCTGGCCGGTTCGCGCTTCGTGGTGCTGCGCGGCGAGCTCGCGCGACTGCACCGCGCGCTGATCCAGTTCATGCTCGACCTGCACACGGGCCGCCATGGCTACGAGGAACTCAACGTTCCGTACCTGGTCAACGCCGACGCGCTGTTCGGCACCGGGCAGCTGCCGAAGTTCGCCGAGGACCTGTTCCGGCTCGGTTCCGGTGCGGGCTATTACCTGATCCCCACCGCCGAGGTGCCGGTGACCAACCTCGCGCGCGATGCGATCGACGAGGCGCCCGCCTCGCTGCCGCGCCGCTATGTGTGCCACACACCGTGTTTCCGCAGCGAGGCCGGCAGCTACGGGCGCGACCAGCGCGGCATGATCCGCCAGCACCAGTTCGAGAAGGTCGAGCTGGTGCAACTGGTGCGCCCGGAGCAGTCGGAGGCCGCGCTCGAGGAACTGACCGGACACGCCGAGGCGGTGCTGCGTGCACTCGAACTGCCGTACCGCAAGATCGTGCTGTGCGGCGGCGACATGGGCTTCGCGGCGCGCAAGACCCACGACCTCGAGGTCTGGCTGCCGGGGCAGGACAAGTACCGCGAGATTTCCTCGTGCAGCAACATGGGGGACTTCCAGGCGCGACGCATGCAGGCGCGCTGGCGCAACCCGGCCACCGGCAAGCCCGAACTGCTGCACACGCTGAACGGCTCCGGACTGGCGGTGGGGCGCACGCTGGTCGCCATCCTCGAGAACAACCAGAACGCCGACGGCAGTGTCACCGTGCCGGCGGCGCTGGCACCGTGGATGGGCGGCGTCGCGCGCATCCTGGCGTCCTGAGCCACGCGCGTGGACTACCTGCCGGTATTCCTCGATCTGCGCGGGCGCACCGCGCTGCTGGTCGGCGGCGGCCGGGTCGCCCTGCGCAAGGCCGAACTGCTGGCCGCGGCCGGGGCGCGGCTGCGCGTGGTCGCGCCGCGGATCCTGCCCGAGCTCGCGCAACTGGTGGCCGCGGGCGGCGGCGAGTGCGAGCCGAGCGGGTTCGCGCCACGGCACCTCGACGGCGTGGTGCTGGCGATCGTCGCCACCGGTGTGGCGGAGGTCGACGCAGCAGTGCATCGGGCGGCACTGGCACGTGCGCTGCCGGTCAACGTGGCCGACCGCCAGGAACTCTGCAGCTTCATCCTGCCCGCGGTGGTCGACCGTTCGCCGGTGATCGTGGCGTTCTCCACCGGGGGGCGGGCGCCGGTGCTCGCGCGCGCGTTGCGGGCACGGCTCGAGGCGATGCTGCCGGCGGGGCTGGGGCGCCTGGCCGGGTTCCTGGGGGAGCGCCGCGAATGGCTGCGCGAGCGCGTGCCGGCGGAGGTCGTGCGCCGGCGGATCTGGGAGCGCCTGGTGAATGGTCCGGCCGCCGAACGCGTGCTGGCCGGCGACGAGGCGGGGGCCGAGCGCCTGCTCGCGCAGGAGATTGCGACGGCCGGCGAAGCGCCGCAGGGGGAGGTGTACCTGGTGGGCGCGGGGCCGGGTGACCCGGATCTGCTCAGTTTTCGCGCGCTGCGCCTGATGCAGCAGGCCGACATCGTGTTCCATGACCGGCTGGTCGCTCCGGAGGTGCTCGCGCTGGTGCGCCGCGAGGCCGAACGCGTGTACGTCGGCAAGACGCGCGGCGCCCACGCGGTGGCGCAGCCGCGCATCAACGAACTGCTGGCCGAGCAGGCGCGGCTCGGCAAGCGCGTGCTGCGCCTGAAGGGCGGCGACCCGTTCATCTTCGGCCGCGGCGGGGAGGAGATCGAGCACCTCGCCGACGCGGGCATTCCGTTCCAGGTCGTGCCGGGTATCACGGCGGCCTCGGGGTGCGCGGCCTACGCGGGGATCCCGCTCACGCATCGCGACCACGCCCAGTCGGTGCGTTTCGTGACCGGCCATCTGCGCGACGGCAGCGTGGACCTGGACTGGGAGGCGCTGGCGCGGCCGGGGCAGACGCTGGTGTTCTACATGGGACTGGTCGGACTGCCGGTGATCTGCGGGCAACTGATCGCGCACGGGCTGGCGCCGGACACGCCGGTGGCGTTGATCCAGCAGGGCACCACGCCGGCGCAACGGGTGTTGGTGTCCACGTTGCGCGAGATGCCACGGGCGCTCGCGGCCTCGGGGTTGCGGGCACCCACGCTGACGATCGTCGGCACGGTGGTCGGCCTGCACGCGCGTCTGCGGTGGTTTCAGCCCGGTGAGGGAAAAGGGGACAAGTGATGCGATGTATGTGAAATGTGTTTTAACCTATTGAATATGAAGACTAATGTGCCTGATTGCAAGAATTCACATCAAGTTTTTTCCATCAGCGTCGATACTGTAGTGACCCGCCACTGCCCGAGGGAGGCCGGTCATGCCCATCGATACCCCCCGTATCCAGCCCATCGTCACGCCGCCAGCGGTCGCGCTGGACGACGAAGTGCGTGTGCGTCGCGCGGCGCCTGCAGCCCGACTGAAGACCGAGCCCGAGCGTCCGGTGGTGGAGCGCCGCGTGCAACCGGAGCGGCGGCAGCGCGGCGAGAAGCGCAACGGCCCGCTCGAGTTGCGTGCCTGCCGGGATCGCCGCGCCGCCTCGCGCGTGGAACTCGACGCCTGAAGACCGGCGCTCGGGCGAGGCGACGCTGATGGACGGATTCGATGTCGATCTGTTCGTGATCGGTGCCGGTTCCGGCGGCGTGCGCGCGGCACGTACGGCGGCGGCGCTGGGTGCGCGGGTGGCGATCGCCGAGGCGGGGCGCATCGGCGGCACCTGCGTCAACGTCGGGTGCATCCCGAAAAAGCTGTTCGTCTACGCCGCCGATTGCGCCGGGGAGTTCCGTGACGCGCGTGGCTTCGGCTGGCAGGCGGCCGAGCCCGCATTCGACTGGGCGACGTTGCGCGACGCCGTGAGCCGCGAAATCACGCGGTTGAACGGTGTCTACCGCTCACTGCTGGAGACGCGCGGCGTGGCGCTGGTCGAGGGCCGGGCGCGGCTGCTGGATCCGCACACCGTGGCCGTCGGCGAGCGCCGCTGGCGCGCGCGACATGTCCTGGTCGCTACCGGTGCGTGGCCCCGGGTGCCGGAGATCCCGGGGCGCGAACACCTGATCACCTCCAACGAGTTCTTCTCGCGCGCCGCGCAGCCGCGGCGCGCGCTGCTGATCGGCGGCGGTTACATCGCGGTCGAACTCGCCGGCGTGTTGCACGCGCTCGGTACCGAAACCACCTTGCTCTACCGCGGCCCGCTGTTCCTGCGCCATTTCGATCAGGATCTGCGCCGGGTGCTCGCCGAGGAGATGCGCGCGCTCGGCGTGCAGCTCGAATTCGATACCGACGTCGAGCGGATCGAGCGTGCCGCCGACGGCAGCCTCGAGGTGGTCACGCACGACGGGCGGCGTTTCACCGGCGATGCGGTGCTCGCCGCGACCGGCCGGCAGCCGCTGACGCAGGACCTGGGGCTCGAGGACTGCGGCGTGCGGCTCGACGCCAACGGCGCGATCGAGGTCGACCACCACTATCGCAGCACGGTGCCTTCGATCCACGCGCTCGGCGATGTGATCGGCGGCCCCGAGCTGACGCCGCTGGCGACCGCGCAGGCGATGGCGCTGGTATCGACGCTGTTCGGTGGCGAGGCGCGCAGCGTAGGGCTGCAGAACCTGCCGACCGCGATCTTCTCGCGGCCGGAGGTCGCGACGGTGGGGCTGAGCGAGGAGCGTGCCCGCGCCAGCGTGGGCGCGGTGCGGGTGTTCGAGACGCGCTTCCGGCCGCTGCGCAACACCTTGAGCGGCAATCCCGGGCGGGTCTACATGAAGCTGGTCGTCGATGCCGAGACCGACCGCGTGCTGGGCGCCCACATGGTCGGACCGGAGGCCGGCGAGATCATCCAGGGGCTCGCGGTCGCGCTGCAGGCCGGGGCGACCAAGCGGGTCTTCGACGCCACGATCGGCATCCACCCGACCGCTGCCGAGGAATTCGTGACCATGCGCGAGGCCGTGCGCTAGCGCGGGGCGAAACCGCCGCGCGCCGGCGTTCAGTCGCTGGCGGCGAGGCGCTCGCCGAGGCGGATCGCATCGAGCAGGATGCGTCCTGATTCGGTCAACAGCGGATCCGGCGCGTCCTGCTCGTCCGAGTCCGCATCTGTCTCGGTATCCTCGTCGGCGAGTTCCGCGCCGTCGGCGGGGGCACTCTCGAGGTCGTCGGGCGAGGCAAGTAGTGCCAGCCCCTTGGCGGTGCGCAGGCGGTTCTCGATCGCGAGTTCCTCCTGCCGGCGGCGTTCGCGTTCCGCAAGCCGCACCGATTCGCTCAGCGAGACGGTCTGGATCGCGGCGTAACGGTGTTCGAGTTCGATCTCCTCGCGCAGGTGCCGCAGCTCGGGATCCTGGTTGGCGCGCGCGGCGTGCCATTCGCGCAGGCTGGGCAGCAGCGAGGCGATGTCCTGGTAGTTGCGGTGGCGCACCGGGTCGATGCGGTCCCACGGCAGCGCGTTGTCGAGTGCGCTTTCGCCGACTTCGGCAACGTCGTAGAGCGACGGCAGCTCGATGTCCGGCAGCACGCCGCGGTGCTGGGTGCTGTCACCCGAAATACGGTAGAACTTCGATTCCGTGAGCTTCAGCTGGCCGTGGTTGAGCGGGCTCAACGACTGCACGGTGCCCTTGCCGAACGAGGGGCTGCCGACCACCAGGCCGCGCTCGTAGTCCTGGATCGCGCCGGCGAAGATCTCGGACGCCGAGGCGCTGAGGCGGTTGATCAGCACCAGCAGCGGCCCGGCGTAGTAGGCGCCGTCGCGGAATTTCTGCTTGCGTTCGACACGCTCGTTGCTGTGGCGGATCTGCACCGTGGGGCCGGACTCGATGAACAGCCCGGTCAGCGCGTGCGCTTCCTGCAGCGAGCCGCCCCCGTTGTCGCGCAGGTCGATCACGATGCCCTCGACACGCTGGTCCTGCAGTTCGTCGAGCAGTCGCGCGACGTCGCGCGTGGTGCTGCGGTAGTCCGGGTCGCCACGCTGCATCGCCTCGAAGTCCGCGTAGAAGGCCGGCACGTCGATCACGCCGACCCGGTGCACGGTATCGCCGACCGGCAGTTCGAGCACGCGGCTCTTCGCCGCCTGTTCCTCGAGCTTCACCCGCTCGCGCACGATCGCGATCGTGCGGTGCTGCTCGGCGGCACCGGAGCCGCGCACGATCTCCATACGTACCGTGGTACCCGGCTTGCCGCGGATGAGGTCCACCACGTCGTCGAGGCGCCAGCCGACCACGTCGGTCAGCTCGCCGGCGTTCTCCTGGCCCACCGCGACGATGCGGTCGGAGGGTTTCAGTTCGCCGTGGCGTGCCGCCGGGCCGCCCGGGACCAGGCGCGCGACCCGCGTGAACTCGTCGTCCTGTTGCAGCACCGCGCCGATGCCTTCCAGCGACAGGCGCATGCTCATGTTGAAATTCTCGGAGCTGCGCGGCGAGAGATAGTTCGTGTGCGGGTCGAACAGGGCGGTGAACGAGTTCATGTACAACTGGTAGACGTCGTCGCTGTTGACCTGCGTCATGCGCCGGAGCTGGTCGCGGTAGCGCTTGAGCAGCAACTGCTCGATGTCGTCGATCGTCTTCCCGGCCAGCTTCAGCCCGAGCACGCTGGACTTGATCTGCTTGCGCCAGATCTCGTCGGCCTCGCGCGCATCGGCCGGCCAGTCCAGTGCGTCGCGGTCGAAGATCAGGACCTCGTCGGTCGTGAAGTCCATGCTGCGGATCGTCTGCGGCAGGTCGGTGATCAGCTGCGAGAGCCGCGCGCGCAGCCGCTCGTCGTAGCGGCGGTAGATCGTGAACCCGGCGCCCGGATCGCCGCCGAGCAGCTGGTCGTCGAGCGCGTGGCGCAGCCGGCGGAACTCCTCGATGTCGGAGGCCAGGAACACGTTGCGGCCTGGGTCGAGGTTGCGCAGGTAGCTCTCGAGCAGGCGCTCCGACAGTGCGTCGTCGACGCTGACGCGCGCATAGTGATGCCGGCCAAGGCGCTCGATGATGTCGAGCGTGGCGAGGCTCTGCGTGCGGTTGTAGGTCAGCGCATCCGGCACCGTAGCGGCTGCCAGCAGTGCCGGCAGCAGCAGGACGAGCAGAACGAGCGAATGAAGCGGCTTCGAACCACGGACGGCGCGGGGGTACGGCATGACGGGTGGGCTTCGCCCTGTGCGGTGACTTCGCGGACATTATTACCGATAATTCCGGCGACTTGTACGACCCGGCGGCATCCACGCAGTGTGAATTGTCTACCGGTCGTCGTTGCGCGGGGGGCATGCGGATGCGATTGGGACTGATGGTCGGTTATTCGGGCAAGCGCGCGATGGTGCCGCTCGATCTGGTGCGCCAGGCGGAGGCGGCGGGCTTCGACTCGGTATGGGTCGCCGAGGCCTACGGTTCGGATGCGGTGTCGGTGGCGGCGTGGATCCTCGCCTCGACCGCGCGGATACGCGTCGGCACCGCGATCATGCAGATGCCGGCGCGCAGCCCCGCCAATACCGCGATGACGGCGATGACGCTGTCGCAACTCTCGGGCAACCGCTTCCTGCTGGGGCTGGGTGCCTCGGGCCCGCAGGTGATCGAAGGCTGGCACGGCGTGCCGTACGGCAAGCCGGTGACGCGGATGCGCGAATACATCGCGATCATGCGCCTGATCATGGAACGGCGCGGCCCGGTCGAGTTCGACGGCGAGATCTACCAGCTCCCGTACCATGGCCCGGGCGCGACCGGGCTCGGCAAGCCGTTGAAGTCGATCCTCGAGGCGACGCCCGATATCCCGATCTACAGCGCGAGTTTCACTCCGGCCGGCCTTGCGGTGGCGGCCGAACTGGCCGACGGTGTGTTTCCGATCTGGCTGTCACCCGCGAAGTCGCAGCTGATCGAGGAACACGTCGCGGCGGGCATCGCGCGGCGCAGCGACGGCAAGACGCGCGCGGACTTCGATGTCGCGCCCACCGTGTCGGTCGTCGTCGGCGAGGACCTCGAGGCGTGCCGCCAGCCGGTCAAGGGCATGCTGGCGCTGTACATCGGCGGCATGGGGGCGCGCGAGAAGAACTTCTACAACCGCTACGCACGCGAGATGGGTTACGAGGAAGCGGCGATCGCGATCCAGGACCATTTCCTCGCCGGCCGCAAGCTCGAGGCGATGCAGGCGGTGCCGGACGAACTGGTCGACGAGATCGCACTGGTCGGCCCGCTGGGGCGCATCCGCGAGCGCGCCGCGGCGTGGCGCGCGCTCGGTGCCGAGGGCCGGGTCGGCACGCTGATCCTCGGCATGCAGCAACCCGAGCACCTTGCGGCGGTCGCCGATATCCTGCTCGGCTGATCGCACGCCGTTTCCCGTTCCAGAGAAGGATCCACGGATGTTGTCGAGATCGAAGCGCTTCGCGGGAGTCGCCGGCCCGGTGGTCACGGTGGTGATGGACGGCATCGGGGCGCGCGGGGCGAGCGCCGGCAACGCAGTGGCCGACGCGCACACGCCGACGCTGGACCGGCTGTTCGCGAACTACCCGCATACGCTGCTGAAGGCGCACGGCACCGCGGTCGGGATGCCGAGCGACGACGACATGGGCAATTCCGAGGTGGGCCACAACGCGCTCGGCTCGGGGCAGGTCTACGCGCAGGGTGCAGCGCTGGTCAACGACGCGATCGCCGGCGGCAGCTTGTTCGCGGGAGCGGCGTGGCGCGAGATCGTCGGCAACGTCGTGGGCTCTGGCGGCACGCTGCACCTGCTGGGTCTGTGCTCCGACGGCAACGTGCACTCGCACAGCGATCACCTGCGGGCGCTGATCGTCGCCGCGCGCGGGTCTGGCGTGCGCCGCGTGCGCGTGCACGTGCTGCTCGACGGTCGCGACGTGCCGGCGACCTCGGCGCTCGACTACCTGGAGCCCTTCGAGGCCTTCCTGGCCGGACTGCGCTCGGAGGATTTCGATGCGCGGATCGCCAGCGGCGGTGGCCGCATGCATATCACGATGGATCGCTACGAGGCGGACTGGGCGATGGTCGAGCGCGGCTGGGCCACGCACGTGCACGGCGAGGGGCGGCGTTTCGCGAGCGCCGCGGCCGCAATCGCCACCTACCGGAGCGAGCGTCCCGGCGTCGGTGACCAGGACCTGCCCGCGTTCGTGATCGAGGAAGACGGCGTCGCGCTCGGAGCGATCCACGACGGCGACTCGGTGGTGTTCTTCAACTTCCGCGGCGACCGCGCGATCGAGATCTCGCGTGCCTTCACCGACGAGGATTTCACGAAATTCGCGCGCGGGCGCACGCCGCGCGTCTGCTACGCCGGCATGCTGCAGTACGACGGCGACCTGCAGATCCCGCGCCGTTTCCTGGTCGCGCCGCCGGCGATCCGCGACACCATGGGCGAGCACCTCAGCGCCGCCGGCATCACGCAGTTCGCGATCTCCGAGACGCAGAAGTTCGGGCACGTCACCTATTTCTGGAACGGCAACCGCAGCGGACGCTTCGACGAGGGACTGGAGCGCTGGCTGGAGATCCCGTCGGATCGCGTGCCGTTCGAGGAACGGCCGTGGATGAAGGCCGCCGAGATCACCGATGCGCTGATCGAGGAACTGAAGAGCGGGCGCAGCCGCGCGCTGCGCGTCAACTACGCCAACGGCGACATGGTCGGTCACACCGGCCACTACTGGGCCGCGGTGATGGCGGTCGAGGCAGTCGATCTGGCGCTGTCACGCCTGCTGCCGGTGATCGATGCGCTCGGCGGCGTGGCGCTGGTCACGGCCGATCACGGCAACGCCGAGGAAATGTTCGAGACCGACCGCAAGAGCGGCGAGCCGGCGCGCGATGCCGCCGGCAGCGTGCGGCCGAAGACCAGCCACACGCTGAATCCGGTGCCGCTGGTGCTTTACGACAACGTGAGCGGCGGCCGCCTCACGCTGGCGTCGGCTGATCCGGCGGGTACGGAGCAACTGCCGGGACTGGCCAACATCGCGGCGACCACGGTCGAGCTGCTCGGCTTCGAGGCGCCGGGCATGTGGAGGCCGAGCCTGCTGCACATTCGTTCCTGACGACCGTTCCCGCCTGCCGACGGAAATATGCCCGCGTAGGTTCGGCCTGTGGCCGAACAAATCCGGTGGCCGAACACTGCATTCGTAGGTTCGGCCTGTGGCCGAACATGTGGGTGACCAAACAATGTCCGGGCACAGCCCGGACCTAGTGCGCCTGCGAGCGCACCAAATCAGCGACGTGAAAGTCGTCGTCGGCGTTTGATCTGGACGCCGTAATCGAAGGTAACTGCGTCCTCGCGAGAGGGGGTGGAGAGCAACCGGAGGT
>CAUJIL010000229.1 GCA_963204845.1 Pseudomonadota bacterium
ACATTGGCACCACACGCTCGTTCTTGTCGGGGTAATCTTAGCCGGGACCGTTCAAGTCCGACAGGCTGCTAGGATCCTTCTGATGATTGCGGGGCGCCGGTCTCGTAGTGGCGCAATTGATACTAAGGGGTTTGCAGATACTGCGGCAGCCCGTCGCAGATCTCGTAGTAATCGCCTTTCTCCGCCACGAACACATGCAGTTCCGTATGCGTCCCGGTCGGATCGTCGAAGGCGCCCATCGCGATGCCGATCCAGTCCCTGGCCGGCGGGTCGAAGAACATCGAGCTGCCGCAGCGCGAGCAGAAACCCCGGCGCACCTTCGCCGAGGAGTGGTACCACGTGACATGGTCCATGCCGGTGATCGACACCGCACCCCGAGGCAAGTCCGTGCCGACGAAATAATGACCGGAGAATTTGCGGCACTGGACACAGTGGCAGGCATCGGGCGGTTTCAGTTCGCCGGACACGGTGAACCTGACCGCCCCGCACATACAGGATCCGTTTTTCATGGGTATTCCTCCGTGTGGCCACGCCCCGCGGCAAGCCATCTGCGACCGCAGTGTAGCGCAGCCACGACACGCGCCTTAACACACGACCCGCCCGCGGGCTAGAATCCGCCGCGCCGTCGTCGCCCCCCGGGGATGAGGCGCGCCGAAGCCCTTCCAATCCAGCGGACACCCGAGCAGTCGATGAGCAACAGCCAGCAACCCGTCTCCAGCCTCGCACCGAGCAGCGTCCACCCGGCTTTCGCGTGGGTGCGCAGCGAGCCGATCAGCGCGCTCGGCGCCGTGGTCGAGGAGTACCGCCATCGCGCCACCGGGGCGCAGCACTACCACATCGCGAGCGACAACCCCGAGAACGTGTTCCTGGTCGCGCTGCGCACGGTGCCGCAGGACTCGACCGGTGTTGCACACATCCTCGAGCACACGGCGCTCTGCGGCAGCGAGAAGTACCCCGTGCGCGATCCCTTCTTCATGATGACGCGCCGCTCGCTGAATACGTTCATGAACGCCTTCACCAGCAGCGACTGGACCGCGTATCCGTTCGCCAGCCAGAACCGCAAGGACTTCTTCAACCTGCTCGACGTGTACCTGGATTCGGTGTTCTTCGCGCGCCTCGACCCGTACGACTTCGCGCAGGAAGGCCACCGGCTCGAGTTCGCCACGCCGTCGGACCCCTCGACGCCGCTGCAGTTCAAGGGCGTGGTCTACAACGAGATGAAGGGCGCGATGAGCGCGATCTCCAGCCTGCTCTGGCAGACACTGACCAGGTACCTGTTTCCCTGCACCACCTACCACTACAACTCCGGCGGCGATCCGGAGCACATCCCCGACCTTGGCTACGAGCAGCTCTGCGAGTTCTACCGCACGCATTACCACCCGAGCAACGCGGTGTTCATGAGTTACGGCGATCTCCCGGCCGCGGAACTGCAGGAGCGCTTCGAGTCGCGCGCGCTGGCGCGTTTCGAGGCCTTGCCGATCGAGATCGCGGTGCCCGACGAGAAACGCTACCACGCGCCGCTCGCCGTGGAGGAAGCCTATGCGTGGGACGAGGAAGACGAGCCGGTGCGCAAGAGCCACGTGGTGCTCGGCTGGCTGCTCGGCAAGTCGACCAGCCTCGAGGACCTGATGAAGGCCCACCTGCTGAACGGGATCCTGCTCGACAACAGCGCCTCGCCGCTGCAGTTCGCGCTCGAGACCAGCGAACTCGGCAGTGCGCCCTCGCCGCTGTGCGGCCTCGAGGACTCGAACCGCGAGATCGTGTTCAGCTGCGGACTCGAGGGCTGTGACGAGGCTGCCGCGCCGGCGGTGCAAGAGCTGGTGCTGGGCACGCTGCGCGACATCGGCGAGAACGGAGTACCGGTGGAGCAGGTGCGCGCCGTGCTGCACCAGCTGGAGCTGCATCAGCGCGAGGTCGGCGGCGACGGCTACCCGTTCGGGTTGCAGCTGCTACTGATGGGAATCGGCGGCGCCGTGCATCGCGGGGACCCGGTCGCGGTGCTGAACATCGAGCCGGTGCTGCGCCAGCTCGCCGAGGACATCGAGGATCCGGAGTTCGTGAAACGCCTGGTGCGCGAGCTGCTGCTCGACAACCCGCACCGCGTGCGGCTCGCGATGCACCCGGACACCGGACTCGCCGAGCGCCGCCGTGCGGCCGAGGAACAGCGTCTGGCGGCCATCCGCGCCACGCTCGACGCGGACGACTGCGCGCGCATCGTCACGACCGCAAGCACGCTGGCCGAGCGCCAGAACAGCAAGCCCGACGATTCCTGTCTGCCGCGCGTCACCATCGCCGACGTGCCGCTCGACGTGCCCGACATCGCCTCGTGCGAACTTGCAACGGCAACGCAGCCGCTCACCACCTACACCCGTGGCACCAACGGCATCGTGTACCAGCAGATCGTGGTCGACCTGCCGCAGCTGGCGCCCGAGATGGAGGAGTTGCTGCCCTACTACGGCAATTTCCTCAGCGAGATCGGCAGCGGCGGACGCGACTACCTGCAGACGCAGGCGCTGCAGGCGGCGGTGAGCGGCGGCGTGAACGCCGGCGCCACGATCCGCGGCGGTGTCGACGACGAGCAGCGCACGCGAGCGGTGCTGGTGGTGTCGTCGAAGGCGCTGGCGCGCAATGCCGGCGCGATGTTCACGCTGCTGCACGAAACGCTGCTGGCGCCGCGTTTCGACGAACTGCAGCGACTGCGTGAACTGCTGAGCCAGATGCGGGCGCGCCGCGACCAGTCGGTCACCGGCAGCGGCCACAGCCTTGCGATGACGGCGGCCGCGAGCCGCATGAGCCCCACCGCGCTGCTATCGCACACGCTGTCCGGCCTGGAGGGGATACGGCGCACGCGGGTGCTGGAAAAGGCGCTGCAGTCCGACGAGGAACTCGGCGCCTTCGCGAACCGCCTGCAACGGCTGCACGAGACGATCGCCACCGCGCCGAGGCAGTTGCTGCTGATCGCCGACGCGGCGCACGAGGCGCAATCGCTGCAGGCGCTCGCCGACTGCTGGCAACACACCACGCCAGGCACCTCGACCAGCACCTTCGCGCCGCCGGCGGTGCGCGAGGGTGTGCGCGAGATCTGGCAGACCAGCACGCAGGTGAACTTCTGCGCCAAGGCCTACCCCACGGTGCCCACCACACACCCCGACGCACCGGCGCTGACGGTGCTGGCCGGCTTCCTGCGTAACGGTTTCCTGCATCGCGCGATCCGCGAGCAGGGCGGCGCCTACGGCGGCGGCGCCTCGCACGACGCCGGCATCGCGGCGTTCCGCTTCTACTCGTACCGCGACCCGCGCCACGCCGCCACGCTGGCCGATTTCGACGCGGCGCTCGACTGGCTGCACGGCACCCGCCACGAATGGCAGCCGGTCGAGGAGGCGATCCTCGGCGTGATCGCCTCGCTCGACAAGCCGGCCTCACCGGCCGGCGAAGCGAAGAAGCACTTCCACGAGCAGTTGTTCGGTCGCGGCACCGAGCAGCGGCGCGCGTTCCGCGCCCGCGTGCTCGCCGTGACACTGGACGATCTGTTGCGCGTCGGCGCGACCTATCTCGACCCAGCGCGCGCCAGCGTGGCGGTGATCACGAACGCGCCGGGGGCGACCGAACTACGCGCCCTCGACACCTTCGCCGACGCGACGCTGCGCGTGCTCTGATCGCCGACCGCCGCGCGCGCCGGACCTCGGCGTTGCGCGCTCAGCGTGCCGTGGCGGCGAGCAGTTCGGCCGGTGTCGCCACGTCGCGACCGCTGCGATGCCGGTGCAGCGCGACGACGCGCTCCAGTCCGGTGGCCACCACTGCCTCGTCGAGCGCGGCGTCGTGGCAACGCCTCCAGTCGGCGCGCTGCGCCGGGATGCGGTCCTCGCGCGGTGCGCAGACCGCCTGCGAGGCTCTTATCAGCCGTGCGTACAGCGTCTGCACACCGGCCTCGCGCTCGAGGTCCAGATCGCCGTAGCGCACCACCACCGACCGCGTCTCGGCATAGCGCGGCGCGGAGCGGATGCCTGCCATCTTCGCCCG
This sequence comes from Pseudomonadota bacterium, assembly GCA_963204845.1. GTDB lineage: Bacteria > Pseudomonadota > Gammaproteobacteria > Pseudomonadales > UBA5518 > UBA5518. Next base: position 4,021 of record CAUJIL010000229.1, read on the forward strand.
CTCGGCGCGGCTGTCGATCACGGTCATCGTGTCCTCCGCCACCGGCGCTGCGGCCCACACCGGCCCGGTGCCCAGCGCCACCACGCACGCGATCGCGCAGCCAGCGCCGATCGCTGCCGAAACTTTACTGCCCAGCTTCGAAGTGTTCATGACAAGCCCTCCACGGCTTCGGATGCACGGCGCATTTCGCCGCGCTTGCCGTGCCAGCAGATCATGTTCATCCCCAGCAATCCGGGCGATTTCGTGATTTGTTCGTGTGCGAGAAATACGGCATTGCAATCAGACACCTGCAGCGCATCCGCACGAATCCGTAACAATCGGGCGTGCGGCCTGCGGCCGAACATGTTCGTAGGTTCGGCCTGTGGCCGAACAATTTGACGTGAATGTCCCATAGCGTGTCCGGTCCGATCCTCGGGAGGCGTAAACCCCCCGGGTGGACACGGGCCGCGCGTGGGTGCATAGTGACTTCCCGCTCTCCATCACCGGCGCCGCGGATTGCTGTTCCGCACGCGCCGACGCAGGAATGGGGCGCATGACACGACAGTACCGCTTCGGCAACTGGCTGTTCGACGCCGACACCCACCACCTGGGCGATGGGGAGGCCGATTTCTCGCTCGAACCGCGCGTTGCCCGGCTGCTCGAATTCCTGCTCACGCACCCGCACGAAATGCTGAGCCACGACCGCCTGATCGAGGCCGTCTGGGACGGCCGTGTGGTTTCCGACGAGGCAGTGCGCCGGGCGATGTCCGCGCTGCGCCACGCCCTGACGCGCGACGGCAGCGACCGCTGCATCCAGACTGTCTACAAGAAGGGATATATCGCGAGCCTGGTGGCCGAACCACCGCGCAAAACTGCTGCCGCTAGCAACAGTGGAACCGCAACTACGCCAATGTCGGCCGATCCGCAGCGCCCAGCTCCTGCGCGACGACAACAACTCGTGCAGATACTGATCGGTGCGACCTATCTGCTGCTGGCCGCAACCGTGCTGATCGCGCTCGGTCATGCGATGCTGTTGAGCCGCTTCTAGCGGCTCACGGCCTCAGCGCCGATCGGGTTTGTGACGAATAAAAAGGGGAACGCACCGCTACCGGTAACGTTCCCCCTCCCGTTCCGCCATCGCTCCCGGTGCAGAGCCCCGGAGCGCGGCGAAACCGCCGCTCAGACCGACTGGCGACGACGCCGCGTGACGCCGAGCAACCCGAGACCGAGTCCCAGCAGCGCGACCGTCCCGGGTTCCGGCGTCTCCACCGGCCCGCAGTCGACCTCACAATCGGTCGGATCCGCGTAGTGGGGGACATCGTACGGATCGATGTAGTGCGCGTAGCCACCTTGATCGACTAAATACAAACCCACACCCTGTGCCAACGGCCCGACCACGCCGGAATACCACGCCTCGAAACTGAAGGTTCCGCTCGACCCGACCAGAACCGACGACGTCTGGGTGAACTTCAGGTCATAGTCGTCCCACAACTGGAAAATGACCTCATCCAACCCGCCACCGTCATCGGTGTCCCCCGTGAACGAGTACTTCCCCTTCACGTAGACACCCGCGGTGTCGTACTCGGCACCCGTCAGATCGCTGAAGCTGAACGAGTTTGCCGCCCAAGTCGCAGGCGCCGCACCGAGCAGCAGGGCCGAAACGGCCGATGCGATGATCAGTTTTTTCATGTTCTTCTCTCCTTGCAAGGTCGCTCTCACCACCGTCGAGGCAGGCATGGCGACGCGTTTTGACGATGACCGCGAGGATCTCAGCAACGTACGGGCCAATACCTGCAACCGTTTGTCTTGCAAGTAAAAGCAGCTGCAACCCAAATCATTGCCGATAAGAAACGTAAAAGAAACCGACAACCGTCGGCGATGATTCCCCGAGGCTCGTCGGCGCTCACAACCACCGATATCGCGACGACAACTGCCGCCGCTGGCCGTCGCGGTGCTCGGCCAGGCGCCGCGGACTGACCAGCAGCAGCGACAGCAGCAGCCCGGCGCCGAAACCGCCGGCGTGCGCCCAGAACGCGACCCCGGCCCCGCCGTCGTCGGCAAGCCCGCTCGCGAGCTGGATCAGGAACCAG
>CAUJIL010000230.1 GCA_963204845.1 Pseudomonadota bacterium
TGCCCGGACATGAATCGTTCGGCCACAGGCCGAACCTACGCGGGCATCGTTCGGCCACAGGCCGAACCTGCGCGGACGCCTGCGGGCGCGGTCCGCAGCGAAGCGGGCCGGTGGGCGTCAGCGAGGGGTGCGGCGCCGGTGCGCGGACGGGGTGCCGACGGGAGGGACACGACGGCGCCCGGGAGCAGGTTCGGCGTGCGCCGACGGGGCGCGACCGGTGCCTGCAGGCTGGTACGCCGGCACCAGATGACGCTTGCCGTTGCCGATCAGGTCCGCGCGTCCCATGCGCTTCAGCGCCTCGCGCAACAAGGGCCAGTTGTCCGGGTCGTGATAGCGCAGGAAGGCCTTGTGCAGGCGGCGCATGCGCGGGGCGCGCACGGTCTCGACTTCCTCGCCACCGCGACGCACGCGTTTGAGCGGGTTGCTGCGCGTGTGGTACATCGCGGTGGCGAGCGTCATCGGCGTGGGCAGGAAGGTCTGTACCTGGTCGAGACGGAACCCGTTGTGCTTCAGCCACAGTGCGAGGTTCAGCATGTCCTCGTCGCTGGTGCCCGGGTGCGCGGCGATGAAATAGGGGATCAGGTACTGTTCCTTGCCGGCTTCGCGCGAGAAGCGGTCGAACATCTCCTTGAAGCGCTCGTAGTTGCCCATGCCGGGCTTCATCATCTTCGACAGCGGGCCTTCCTCGGTATGCTCCGGCGCGATCTTCAGGTAGCCGCCGACGTGGTGCTGCGTCAGTTCCTTCACGTACTCGGGGGAACGCACCGCGAGGTCGTAGCGCAGGCCCGAGCTGATGAGCACCTTCTTCACCCCGGGCAGCGCGCGCGCCTTGCGGTACAGCGTCACCAGCGCCGAGTGGTCGGTCCCCATGTTCTCGCACACGTCCGGATACACGCACGACAGCCGGCGGCACGCGCTCTCGATCTCGTGCGAGCGGCAGCTGAGGCGGTACATGTTCGCGGTCGGGCCGCCGAGGTCGGAGATCACGCCGGTGAAGCCCGGCGTGCGGTCGCGGATCTCCTCGATCTCGCGCAGGATCGAGGCCTCCGAGCGGCTCTGGATGAGGCGTCCCTCGTGCTCGGTGATCGAGCAGAAGGTACAGCCGCCGAAACAGCCGCGCATGATGTTGATCGAGAAACGGATCATCTCGTAGGCCGGGATGCGCGCATCCCCGTAGCCCGGGTGCGGCCGGCGCTGGTACGGCAGATCGTAGATCGTGTCGATCTCGGCGGTGACGAGCGGCAGCGGCGGCGGATTCAGCCACACGTCGCGAGCGCCGTGGCCCTGCACCAGCGCGCGCGCATTGCCCGGGTTCGACTCGAGATGGAAGCAGCGCGAGGCGTGCGCGTAGAGCACCGGATCGTCGCGAACCGCTTCGTACGACGGCAGGCGCACCACGCTGAGGGTGCGATCGACGCGCCGCTTGGCCCCCGGCACGAATCGCAGCACCTGGGCGCCGGACGGCGGCTCCGCGTCGCCCTGCGCCTGCGCGACCTCCTGCGCCTCGGGCACCGGCGACCCCATCGCGTAGGGGTCCGGGTGGCGCAGCAGCGAGCCCGGTGCATCGACCTCGCTCGAATCGATCTCGGTCCAGTCCGCGTCCGGCCGCCAGCCGCGCGGCACCATGAACGCGGTGCCGCGCAGGTCGCGGATCGTGCCCACCGGTTCACCGGCGGCCAGGCGGTGTGAGAGCGCGACCAGCGCACGTTCGGCGTTGCCGTAGAGCAGCAGGTCCGCCTTCGAATCGGCGAGCACCGAGCGGCGCACCTTGTCGGACCAGTAGTCGTAGTGCGCGATGCGGCGCAGGCTGGCCTCGATCGAGCCGATCACGATCGGCGTGTCGGGGAAGGCCTCGCGCGCGCGCTGCGCGTAGACGGTCAACGCGCGGTCCGGGCGCCGGTTCGGCTGCCCGCCCGCCGTGTAGGCGTCCTCGGAGCGGATCTTCCGGTCCGCCGTGTAGCGGTTGATCATCGAGTCCATGTTGCCTGCGGTGATCCCGAAGAACAGGTTCGGGCGCCCGAGCGCGCGGAAGTCCTCCACCGACTGCCAGCGCGGCTGGCTGATGATGCCGACGCGGAATCCCTGCGCCTCGAGCACGCGCCCGACCAGCGCCATGCCGAAGCTGGGGTGATCGATGTACGCGTCGCCGGTGACGATCACGATGTCGCACGAGTCCCAGCCGAGCGTGTCCATCTCGCCGCGTGACATCGGCAGGAACGGCGCGGTGCCGAAGCGCTTGGCCCAGTACTTGCGGTAACCGAAAAGAGGGGGTGCCTGTTGCATGCGCGCATTCTAGCGGCTGGCGCCGCGGCAGGCGCCGTGAATGCCCGGGCATATTTGGCGGCTGTGCCTGCGCCGGCCCGAGGCCGGCGGGGTTCACGGGGAGGGCGGTGCGGCGGCGGGCGCGGTGTCCCTGAGGAATTCGTCCTGGTCGCGCGTGAGCAGCGTGACGCCCTTCAGCGCGTCCTCGACCTCGCGCCGCAATACCAGGATCACGATGCGGCGGTTGCTCGGTGCGGTCGGATCCTCGACGATGCGCGGCACCGAGGCGCCCATGCCCTGCACGGTGAACACCTTGTCCTCCGGGTAGCCGCCCTCGATCAGTGCACGCCGGGCGCTGTTGGCGCGGTCGGCCGACAGTTCCCAGTTGCTGAAGTCGGCGCCCTCGCGGTACGGGATCGAATCGGTGTGGCCGTTGACGCTGAGCCGGTTGGCGACCACGTCGAGGCGCGGCGCGAGCGCCAGCAGCACCTCGCGCGCGTAGTCCTGCAGCAGGCTCTGGCCGCGGTCGAACATCGGGCGGTTTTCCTTGTCGACCAGCTGGATGCGCAGCCCGAGCGCGGTCTGGTCGATGATGATCTGGTCGCGCAGCTGCATGAACGCGGAGTCCTGCCGGCCGAGTTCTTCCTCGAGCGTGTGCTGCAGTTCGTCGAGCGAGCGCTTCTCGCGCGCTTCCTGCTCCGCGCGCACCGCTTCGTCGCTCGCGCTAGCCAGTAAGGGCGCGGACTCGACCGGCTCGGTCTGGCTGAGCGGATTGTCGAGCGAGATCGCGCCGGGCTCGATGCCACCCGGCCCGATCTGTCCGACGCCGGGTGCATCGAGGCCGCCGCCCTGGCCGGCGATCGTGCCGCGCGGGTCGTTGAAGTAGCCCTGGATCGCGGTCCGTTCCTCCGGCGAGGTCTGCGCGAGCAGCCACATCAGCAGGAAGAACGCCATCATCGCGGTCACGAAGTCGGCGAACGCGACTTTCCATGATCCGCCGTGGTGCCCATGTGCGACGACCTTCTTGCGGCGGATGATGATCGGTGCGGAATTGCCGTCGGTGAGGCTCATTTCTGCTTCACGCGCTCCTCGACCTCATCCCAGGTGGGGCGGATCGCGTGGTAGAGGATCTTGCGTCCGAACTCGACCGCGAGCTGGGGTGGCGCCCCCGAGAAACTCGCCATCATCGCGACCTTGATGCACTCGAAGTACTTCGCTTCCTCGCGCGCCTGGTGTTCGAGATACACCGACATCGGTCCCACCACGCCATAGGAGAGCAGGATACCCAGGAAGGTACCGACCAGTGCCGCACCGACGTGGTGACCGAGTTCGGCGGGCGGACCCCCGATGTGCGACATCGTGATCACGATGCCCATCACGGCGGCCACGATACCGAAGCCCGGCAGCGCGTCGGCCACCTTGCCGAGCGCGCCGGGTACCAGGTGCGACTCGGTGTGATGCGTCTCGAGTTCGGCCTCGAACAGGGCGTCGAGGTCGTGTGTGGCGACCCCGCCCAGCGTCATCACGCGCAGGTAGTCGATGATGAACTCGCGCGCACCGTGGATCCGGTCCACGCCGGTGTGCTTGGTGAAGATCGGGCTCGCCTCGGGGTCGTCGATGTCCTTTTCGATGCCGAGCAGACCCTCGCGGCGCATCTTGTTGAACAGGTCGTAGAGCAGCGCGAAGAGGTCGAGGTAGGCGTCCTTGCCGAACGGCGAGGCCTTCAGCAACTTGCCGGCGGATTTCATGATGTCGATGGTGACCGCCAGCGGGTTGGACATCACCATCGCGCCGAGTGCTGCGCCACCGATGATCAGCAACTCGTACGGCTGGAACAGCGCGAGCAGTTGTCCGCCGGAGAGCATGAAGCCGGCCACGCACGACGCCAGTACCACCACCAGTCCGATCAGCACGTTCATCTGTTGTTCGAGCTCCTCTGCGTTGCGCGCCGGGCACGCGTGCATGCGGCGTACCGCCTTGCCGCGGCAAGGAGACTAGCACAGGGTCGGGGATCTCACACGGCGCGCTCGAACACCGCCAGCGACTCGCAATGCGTGGTCTGCGGGAACATGTCGAACACCCCGGCGCGCGCGAGCCGCCAGCGCCCGGTGCCGCACAGCGCCGCCGCGTCACGGGCCAGCGTCGCCGCGTCGCACGACACGTAGACGATGCGGCGGGCACGTGTGCGCGCGAGTTGCGGAATCAACGCCGCGGCCCCCTGGCGCGGCGGATCGAGCAGCACCAGTTCGTGCTCCTCGCGCGTCCAGGCGGCGCCGCGCGGGTCGCGGGAGAGGTCGGTGCAGCGGAACTCGCAACCATCCAGCCCGTTGCGCTCGGCGTTGTGGCGTGCCAGCACCACCATCGCGGCGTCGCCCTCGAGGCCGGTGACCCGCGCGCCGCGGGCCGCGAGCGGCAGCGAGAAGTTGCCGAGCCCGCAGAACAGATCGAGCACGCGCTCGCCCGGCGCCGGTGCCAGTTCCTCGAGCACGGCGCCGATCAGCGCGCGGTTGACCAGGCGGTTCGCCTGCGTGAAGTGCCACGGCTGGAAGGCAATCGTCGGTCCGTTGTCGCCCGCCGCGTAGACGAGGACGGGTGCGCCATCCGGCCATACGGTCGCACCGGAGCTGGCCAGGCCGTGGCGGATCGCTACGTCCTCGCGTTCACCCCAGAACTCCAGCGCCTCGCGATCGGCCGCCGCTGCGGCGGGGGACCATGCGGCAGCGAGCGCGACCCCGGGTTCACCGGCGGCGAGCAGGATCTCGCGCAGCTCCCGTGCCGCACGCAGACCGGCCACCAGGGTGCCGAGTGGCGCGATCAGCCGTGCCAGCGCCGGGACCAGGATCGGACAGTCATCGAGCGGTTCGACCGCGTGCGAGGTGTCGCGGCGGAAACCGAGCCGGGGTGCCTCGCCACGGCGCGCCGGCGCCACCGCCAGCCGCGCGCGCGAGCGGTAGCCGAAGGCCGGGCCGGCCACTGGAGCGCGCCATTGGCGGGGCTGCAGGCCGCCAATGCGGCGGGCGTCGCTCTCGG
>CAUJIL010000231.1 GCA_963204845.1 Pseudomonadota bacterium
TCCTTCCTACCCCTATCGCGCGCGGCGACAGGCGCAACAGCTGGAACAGCGCCGGCGCGCCGGCGGTGAGCCACAGGCCGCCAGCGAAATTGTTGCCCCAGGCAATGAGGTACCACGCCGTGCCGCGCACCTCGGGCACCCATTTGGCCGACTGTTCCAGCCACACCAGCAGCACCACCATGCCGAGCACATAGCGCAGCACGCGTTGCCACAGCGCGCCGTTCTCCGGGGCCTGCAGCAGGCGCGTGCAGACGATCACCCCCAGCGCGGCGCCGAGCCACAGACCCGACAGGCCGATCAGGTAGGCGGTCTTCGGCACCACGACGTAGAACAGGACGAACAGCAGCGACACGCCGAGCGCGATCGCTATCTGCCACGCGCAGCCTGCGGCGGAGAGTCGCGCCGCGAGCGCATCGCCGTGGCGCAGCGTTGCCCACAGGAACGCACCGCCCAGTAGCCAGCCACCCAGCACGTCGGTGGGGAAATGCACGCCGAGCCAGACACGCGAGAAGCCGATCAGTGCGATCAGCGCGACGGCCAACAGCGTGAACCAGCGGTGCTTGCACCACGCGGCAATCAGGCCCCACTCGAGCAGCGTGTGCTGCGCGTGTCCACTGGGGATGCCGTATCCCATTTCGCGCTCCGGTCCGATCGAGGGGTCCAGGTCGAAGGGGCGCGGCTGCGCGAACACGTCCTTCAGCGCGAAGTTGACGCAGGCCGACAGCAGCAATGCGAACAGCAGTCGCACGCCGGTGCGGTAACTCAGGCTCCAGAGCACCAGTGGCACGATGAACGCGTGACCCATCCCACCCAGTTGCGTGATCGCCTTGAAGAACCCATCGAGCGCCTCGGTGCGGTTGGCCTGCAGCGCGAGAATGAACTCGACACCCCAGTGCAGCACGTTTTCCATGGTCGGATCCTGCGGTTGTGAAACGGTTCAGATGCCGCGCGTGCGCCGCACCTGCTCCCAGGCGGCCTGGATTTCCTGCGTGCGCTCGGTGGCCATCTTGACCATGTCCTCCGGCATGCCCTCGGCGATCAGCTTGTCCGGGTGAAACTGGCTCATCAGGCGCCGGTACGCCTGCTTGACCTCGCGGTCGTCGGCTGCCTCGCTGACTCCCAGCGCCTCGTAGGCATCGGCCAGCGAGTGCGAGGCCGCGGCGGTGCCGGCAGCGCCGTGGAAGTGGTCCTGCGCCTGGAACATGCGCATCATCTGTTCGAAGGCCGGCTCCGAGAAGCCGAGTCGCGTCGCGATGCGTTGCAGCAGATCGTGTTCGGCACCAGCCAGCGCGCCGTCGGCCGCCGCGGTGCTGAACAGGAACATCAGCAGCATCTGGCGCAGCGCCGGATGCGCGGCGCAATCGCGCGTGAACGCGGCGATCTGCGCGTCGATGTCGAAGCCGGGATCCGCGCCGCGCTTGAAATGCGCGATCGCCTCGCGCCGGTGATCGGCGCCGAGCCCCATGCGCGCCATCAGCTGCTCGGTGACCTCGATCTCGCGCTCGCTGACCCGCCCGTCGCTCTTCGCGATGCGTCCCATCAGCGTGAAGGTGGTGACGAAAAAGGTTTCGCGCACGCGCTGCAAGTGGCCGCCGATGCGGCTGCGCAGCGCGCGGAACCGGTCGACGAGGTGGCCGGCGAAGGTGCCGACGAGCGCGCCGAACGGACCGGCGATCAGCAGGCCCAGCCCGCCGCCCACGACCTTGCCCAGCCAGGATGGATTCTGCATACGTCGCCGTGCCGCCGGAAATCGCGGCAGTGTACGCGATTCGCCCCGTGGGCCGGAACGCGGCAATGGCAGGCGCCAAAGTTACAACGCTTTAACCACCGTCGGCCGGCAATGCGACTACGATGCCGCGAACGCTGGACGACGCCGGAGACGCGTGATGGACATGAACGGCAAGGTGGTACTGGTCACTGGCGGCGGCAGCGGCATGGGCCAGCTCGCGTGCCGCATGATGAGCGAGGGCGGTGCCCGGGTGGCGGCGCTCGACGTGAACGAGGACGGGTTGGCGCAGACCGCGCAGGGACACGAGCGGATCACGACCTTTCGCGTCGACGTCACGGATTTCGCCGAGGTCGACGCGACCACGCGGCGCATCGAGGACACGCTGGGCCCGATCCACCGCGTCTACAACGCGGCGGCGATCATGCCCTTCGGCAGGGCGCTCGAGCACGCCAACGCGCAGGTGCACCGCGTGATGGCGATCAACTACGGCGGACTGGTCAACATCGCCCAGGCCACGCTGCCCGCGATGGTGCGTCGGGGCAGCGGTGATTTCATCAGCTTCTCCTCGATGTCGGGCATCATTCCGACCCTGCTCACGAGTGCGTACAACGCCTCGAAGTTTGCGGTCTCCGCCTACACCGAGGTGCTGTACCACGAAAACCGCGCGAGCGGTGTGCGTTTCGCCTGCGTCTGCCCGCCGCCGGTCGCGACCCCGCTGCTGAAGCAGGGCTACGCGACCGTGATGCCGAAGACGGTCGAACTGATGCCACCGATCCAGCCGTCGGAGGTGCTCGATGCGATCGAGGCCGCGCTGGCCAGCGGCGAGTTCTGGGTGTTCCCGGGCAAGGGCACGCGTATCGGGTATATCATGCGTCGACTGTTCCCGAACCTGGTGTGGAACGACTGCCACAAGAAGGAAGGGTTCTGAGGCGAGGCGGCCGTTGGTTCGGCCTGTGGCCGAACAAATGTCCGGGCACAGCCCGGACCTACGCGAACGGATGTCCGGCGCAGGTTCGGCCTGTGGCCGAACATGTGACCCGACCAATGCGAACCGGAGGTGATCGATGACGGTGGAACTTAAAGGCAAGCGGATTCTGGTCACCGGACCGACCGGGCAGGTCGGGCGGCCGCTGGTCGAGGCGCTCGCGCCGCACAACGAGGTGTTCGCACTCGCACGTTTCGGCAAGCAGGAGGATCGCGATGCGTTCACGGCGATCGGCGCGCACCCGATCGCGGTGGACCTTGCGGACGGTTCGCTCGACGCCGTGCCCGAAGACCCGGACTACGTGCTGAATTTCGCGGTCATGAAGACCGGCGACTGGACCTACGATCTGCGTGCCAATGCCGAGGGCGTGGGGCGGCTGATGCTGCGTTGCCGCCGCGCCAGGGCGTTCCTGCACTGCTCGTCCACGGCGGTCTACGCGTATGGCGGCCACGAGCCACGCAGCGAGGATTCGCCGCTCGGCGACAACCACCGATCGATGATGCCGACCTACAGCATCTCGAAGATCGCCGCGGAAACCGTCGTGCGTTTCACCGCGCACGAGTTCGGCATCCCGACCACGATCGCGCGGCTCAGCGTGCCGTACGGAACCCGTGGCGGCTGGCCCTGGTATCACCTGCTGATGATGCAACACGGCGTGCCGATCGACGTGCACCCGGAGCGCCCGAACGTCTACAACCCGTTGCACGAACGTGATTGCCTGGCGAAGATCCCCGGGCTGCTCGCCGCCGCCACGCCCGAGGTCACGACGGTGAACTTCGGCGGCTCGCAAGCGGTCGCGATCGAGCAATGGTGCGCCTATCTGCAGGAACTCACCGGCTTCGAGCCGGTTTTCCGCGAAAGCCCGGAAGCGTTCGGCAGCCTGCAGATCGACACCACGCGGATGCACGCGCTGGTCGGTCAGACCACGGTCGACTGGAAGGAAGGCATGAGGGAGATGGTCGAGTTGCTGGCGCCGCAGTTGCTGAAGAGCTGAGCCGCGGGCGCGTCGCGCCGTGCGCATCTGGGTCGATGCCGATGCGTGTCCCAATACGATCAAGGACATCCTGTTCCGCGCCGCGGCGCGTACCGGCATCGAGCTGACGCTGGTTGCCAACCAGGCGCTGCAGGTGCCGCGCATGGCGAACGTACGCGCGCTGCAGGTGGCCTCCGGTTTCGACGTCGCGGACAACGAGATCGTGCGCCTGTGCGAGACCGGTGACCTCGTCGTGACCGCCGATATTCCGCTCGCTGCCGAGGTGATCGCCAAAGGCGCCACCGCGCTGAATCCGCGCGGCGAGCTGTACACGCGCGAGAACGTGCGCGCACGGCTCAACATGCGCGATTTCCTCGACACGATGCGCGCCAGCGGCGTGCACACCGGCGGGCCACCCGCGCTGGACCAGCGCGATCGCCAGGCCTTCGCGAACGCACTCGACCGTTTCATCGCCCGCGCGTAGGTCGGCGTTCATGCCGACGCGCCGGCACCCGTAGGTCGGCATTCATGCCGACGCGCGGCCCGCCGGGCTGAACGCGTAGCACCCGGATGGTAAGCTGTGACGCGAACCTGCAATTCCGGGCAACACTCATGATGCGAACGATACGATCCGCGGCCGCCAGTATTGCCGTCGTGCTCGTCGGCGCGTGTTCCGAGTCGGCGCCGCCCGCAGCGCCGGCGGCACGGGCCGTGCCGGAACTGGCGACGGTCGTGGTCGAAGCCGCCAGCGTCGCGCGCGAAACCACCTTCGACGGCGTGGTCGAGGCGGTGAACCAGTCGACGGTATCGGCGCAGACCGCGGGAAGGGTGGTCGAGATGCCGGTCGACGTCGGTGACGAGGTCGACAAGAACGCGGTGATCGTGCGTTTCACCGACACCGAACAGAAGGCGCGGGGCGCCGCGGCCGAATCGGCGGTGAACGAGGCGCGCGCGCGGCTCGTCGAGGCCGAGGCAGAGTTCGGGCGGATCAGCGACATCTACGCGAAGAAGCTGATCGCCAAGGCGCAGTACGACCGCGCGCGTGCCGACCAGGACGCGGCGCGGGCGCGCATGAAGGCGGCCGAGGCGGCGCTCGCCGAAGCGCGTGAAGGGCTGGAGTACACGGTGATCCGCGCCCCGTACGCAGGCATCGTGGTCGAGCGACACGTGCAGATCGGCGAGACGGTCACGGTCGGAACGCCCCTGATGACCGGCGTGTCGCTCGAGCACCTGCGCGTGCGCGTGGACGTGCCGCAGCAGCACATCGGCGTGTTGCGCCGCCACCGCCAGGCGCGTGTGCTGCTGCCCGACGGCGCCTCGGTGAACGCCGAGGAAATGCGGATTCCGCCCAACGCCGATCCCGGCACCCAGTCTTTCCGCGTGCTGGTCACCATGCCGCCCGGCGAGCACGGGGTGTATCCCGGCGTGCTGCTGAAGGTGGCTTTCGTGACCGGAACGGAGCAGCGGCTGCTGCTGTCGCCCGAGGCGCTGGTGCGTCGCGGCGAGGTCGAGGGGGCGTACGTGGTCGCTGCCGACGGCACGCTGGCGTTTCGCTATCTGCGCACCGGTACGCCGACGACCGACGGCCGCGTGCCGGTGCTCGCCGGACTCGAGGACGGCGAGCGCGTGGCCAGCGATCCGCACGCCGCGGCGGCGGCCTACAAGGCGCTCGCCGTCGAGGGGGGCGCGCCGTGAGCGCGCCCGAACCGCAGCGGCTCGGTGTATCCGGGCGTATCGCACGCACGTTCCAGGCCAGCGAGATCACGCCGCTGCTCGCGTTGTTCGGTTTCCTGCTCGGCCTGTTCGCGGTGCTGGTCACGCCGCGCGAGGAAGAGCCGCAGATCGACGTGACGTTCGCGAACGTGTTCATTCCGTACCCGGGAGCATCCGCGACGGAGGTGGAATCGCTGGTGACCACGCCGGCCGAGCGCATCGTCTCCGAGATCGACGGCGTCGAGTACGTGTACTCGGCCTCCTCGCCGGGAATGGCCGTGCTGACCGTGCGCTTCTACGTAGGGGAGCCACGCACCGAGGCCATCGTGCGCCTCTACAACGCGTTTTTCAGCAACCAGGACTGGCTGCCGGCCAACAGCGGCGTCGGCATGCCGCTGATCAAGCCGATGGGCATCGACGACGTGCCGATCTTCGCGGCCACGCTGTGGAGCGCCGATCCGCGCATTGGCAGCGAGGATCTGCTGCGCGTGGCGCGCGCGATCGAGCCCGAGTTGCAACGCGTGCCCGGCACGCGCGATATCGAGACGATCGGTGGCCTCGAGCGCGCCGTGCGCGTGGAGTTCGACCCCGAGCGCCTCGCCGCCTACGGGCTGGCGCTCGATGATCTGCGCCGCGCGCTGTCGGTGGCCAACGCCGCCGCGGATGCCGGCGGCATCGTCGACGACGGACGCGAGATGCTGGTGCAGGCAGGCACTTTTCTGATGACGCCGGAGGAAATCGCCGACGTGGTCGTTGGCGTCGACGACGGCGTGCCGGTG
>CAUJIL010000232.1 GCA_963204845.1 Pseudomonadota bacterium
CGAAGCGCGGTGCCACGGTGGCCAGCGTGCGCTCGTCGGTCTCGATCACACCGGGGGCGAACAGCTCCCGATCGAGCGCGCCGGGTGCGGCGGGCTCGCTGCGCACGCCGATCTTCTGCACGCGCGCCGGCGGGATACGCAACCGCCCGTCGTCGGCGCTCGCCTCATCGGTGGGATCGTCGGCGTAGACCGGAATGTAATCCATGCCCATGTTGTCCTTCTTCGGCACCGGCGAGACGTCGGGCAGGCCCATCGGGTTGCGGTAGTAGAGCGGCTGGCGGTCCCCGGACGGCGCGGCCGCGGCCTGCTCTGGCGACACCGCTGGCCTGCGATCGGACCGGTGATCGATCCAGATGCCGGACAGGATCCCGGCGCCGAACAGCGCCAGCGTGGCGACCGTACGAGCGATCGTGTTCATGGCTGTACTCCGGTCAGGCGTTCGAATCCGGCGACCGCGAGCTGCTGGCGCAGGGCGGCGTCGATCTGCTGGCGGCGCGCATCGCGGATCCGCAGGGCGGCGGCAACCACCGCGTCGAAATCGAGCTGCGCATTACCGTAGGCCGCGAGCGCCGAGCGATAAGCCAGCCGCGCTTCCGGCAACAGCCGTTCGCCGACGATCCGTGCTGCTTCTCGCGCGGCGAGGAACTCGGCGCGCGTGCCGGCCGCGGCCGTGCGCACGGCGAGCAGCGTGGCGCGGCGGCGCTCGCCGGCGGCGCGCTGCAGCCCCTGGCGTTCGCGCTCCCGTGCGTGGGTGCCGCCGTGCAGCGGCAGCGTGAAGCCGACCATCAACTCCCAGGTTTCGAAGCGGTTGCCACGCTGCACCGGCGTGACACCCACGGTCAGGTCGGGGTAGCGCTCGCGCGCGGCGAGCACGCGCTCGACGTCACGCTGGCGCAACTCGCGCTCGGCGATCTCCAGCGCCGGCGACACGAAGTCCTCGCCGTCGAGCACGCGCCGGCTGGCCGGCTCGAAGCCGTCCGTGGCCGGTAGCGGTCCGGGCGGCGGCAGTGGCGCCTCGAGCGGCTCGCCACTGAGGGCGTTCAGCGCGATGCCGGCGCGCGTGATGCGCGCGCGCAGCGCTTCGGCCTCGATCAGCAACGCGCTCTGCTCGGCCCGTGCGCGGAGCAGGTCCTGCTGCGACCCGAGTCCGGCGGAGTGGCGTTCGGTGGCGCTGGCGAGCGCCTGCCCGAGTAGCGCCGCGGTTTCCTCGAGCAAGGCAAACTCCGCGCTGGCGGCGTGGTACTCGGCGAAGCTCTCGCGCAGCGCGGCGTGCAGCGCCGCGAGCGTCTGCCCGGCGCGCGCGGCGCGGCCGGCGTGCGCGGCGCTCGCCGCCTCGCGCGCCAGCGCTCGCTTGCCCCACAGCGGCACGCGCTGCTCGACGGTGTATTTGGTGGTGCCGACCTGGTCGGGCCGGAGGTCGCCGTCGTCGATGTCCATCAGCTCGATGCGCAGCTCCGGATCGGGCAGTGCGTAGGCGGCATCGATCGCCGCGCGCGCCGCGTCGGTTTCGGCCTGCGCGGCGCGATACTCCGGATGCGTGGCGGCGAGGCGTTCGAGCAGCGCCTCGTAGTCGAGTGTGGAGTGCTCGGGGGCGCCGGCCGTCACGGCACGGGCCGCGAGCAGCACAAGGGCGAGGTATACACGTTTCATGGTCCTGTCCGCCGGTCGGATCCGACTGTGTTCGACGACCCGGCGGCGGCGCCCGCGCGCCCCGGCGGGTTGCGCCGGGGCATCGTGGACGGGGCCGGATGCGAGGCCTGCACGTTGCGTGGCGTGCCGGTGTCGCGGGGTCGTCAGTGAGCGAAGGCGGGGCCTGAACCGCGCGGCTGCGCGGGTCTGTCCCCTGGCTCAGGCGGGAGGACGGAGCGGTCGCGAGGTATGTGCGGGAGCGAGGGCAGCGCGCGGCGGCAGCCCCTCGTAGTTGTGCCCGGGCAACGACAGCCGCAACGGCAGGTCGAGCGCGAGCGGCAGGTTGGTGGCGCCGCCGCAGCTGCCGGCACAGTTGCCGGCACAGTTGCCGGCATGCGGTGCGTCGTGCAGGCAGTCACCGGCGGGCGCATCGGGGCAGCACGGATGCGAGGCGGTGGAGTGATCTGCCACGTGTGCGGCGTGCGCCTCGTCCATGTCGGCCGTGTCGTGGACCTCGTGCGGGTCCTGCGCGGAAGTCGACAGATCGGCACTGCGCGCGTAGCCGTGCACGGGCAGCGCGAGGCAGGCCCACAGCACGAGGAACAGTGTCACGAACGGTCGGTACATCGGTTGCGCGGGATGGCCGGATTGAACGGGTGTTTCAAAGGGTGCTGCTGCCACGGCACCGTGTCAAGCGCGCGACCGGTGCAATTCACCCGAACGCGCGCGGCATCGGCAGGTTCAGCGTGGTGAGGCCGCCGTTCACCCCGACGATGTCCCCGGTCACGTAGGAAGCGGCCGGCGAGACCAGATACAGCGCGCAGGCCGCGATGTCCTCGACTTCGCCGAGGCGCGCCATCGGTGTCAGCTCGATCATCCGGCGTTCGATCTCGGGGTTGCGCACCACGAACTCCAGCGCCTCGGTGCGCGTCGAGCCGACCGCGATGGCGTTGACGCGGATCTTCGGCGCGAACTCCTGCGCGAGTTCGCGGGTCAGCAGCGACAGCGCGCCCTTGGCGGTGCCGTAGGCGGCGAAACCCGGCGCCGGGTGGTTGCCGGCCACCGAGGAGATGTTGAGGATCGCGCCGCCGCCGGCCGTCGCGACCATGTGCGGTGCGGCGATCCGCGACAGCGCGAAGGCGGTGCCGACGTTGAAGCGGAACGCGTTGACGAAATCGGTGGTCGAGGTCGTCAGCGCCGGCCCCGGCGGCGAGCCGCCCGCGTTGTTGACCACGACGTCGAGGCGGCCGAAGGTATCGAGCGCGGCCTTCACCAGTGCCTCGAGCTGGTCCTCGCGCATCACGTCGGTGGGCAGCGCGAGTGCGCGAGCGCCGGTGGCACGGATTCCCTCGGCGACCGCGTCGATCTGCGCCTGCGTGCGCGCACCGATCACGACGCTGGCGCCGGCTTCCGCGAAGGCGCGGGCGCAGGCCGCGCCGATGCCGCGCCCGGCGCCCGTCACCAGCGCCACCTTGCCGTCGAGCCGGAACATGTCGAGGATTCCCATCGCGTTTGGTCCCTTGCAGTCATCGAGTCCGCCGAGGCTAGCAGCTTGGCCGCGCGGCGCCAAATGACGCTTCGTACAGCCGCGCGCGGACAGCAGGCGTCGATCGTTCATCGATGTTGACAGTCCCCGGTCGCATTCCTAAACTGCGCGCTCCTTTCTGGGGGCCATAGCTCAGCTGGGAGAGCGCTTGCATGGCATGCAAGAGGTCGCCGGTTCGATCCCGGCTGGCTCCACCAATCACACCGAGCACTTCCATCGCCCTCCCGGGCCGGCTGCGTTGCGCGGTACCGTAAGTGCATCTCCGGTTTTTCCCACTGGTTTCGATGGCGTTCATGGTCGCGGCGGGCGCGCACGCCGCACCCGCGCTGGAGCTGCCGATCGCCTGCCGTCCTGGCGAGGACTGCTGGGTGGCGAACTATTTCGACGCCGATCCTTCAGCGGCGGCGGCGGATTTCCGCTGTGGTCCGCGCTCCTACGACGGGCACGACGGGGTCGATTTCGCGCTGCGCGACCGGGCGCGGATGCACACGGGAGTGGCGGTGCTGGCCGCGGCCGACGGTGTGGTGCGCGCGGTGCGCGACGGCATGGCGGATGTCGCGCTGGGTTCGGCACAACCGGCGCAGGCGCTGGCCGGTCGCGAGTGTGGCAACGGCGTGGTGCTGCAGCACAGTGACGGCTGGGAGACGCAGTACTGCCACGTGCGACGCGGCAGCGTGCGCGTGAAACCCGGCGATACCGTTCGCGCGGGCGACGAGCTGGCGTTGGTCGGGTTGTCGGGGCAGACCGAGTTTCCGCACCTGCATTTCGCGCTGCGTCACGCGGATCAGCGGCTGGATCCGTTCAGCGGAGCGGCGGCCGCGGCCGGCTGCGAGGCGCCGGACCGTCCGCTGTGGCGCGACCCGGCGCGGCCGGGCTACGAGCCGGTTGCGCTGTACAACGCCGGTTTCGCGACCAGCCCCCCCGATATCGAAGCGATCCGCGCCGGCACCCGCGACGACGGTCCCTATGCGCCGGACACGCCGGCGCTGGTACTGTGGGTCGATATGTTCGGCGTACGCGCCGGTGATCGCGTGCGGCTGCGCATCGAGGCACCCGACGGCAGCGTGCTGCTCGATACCGAACAGCCGGTGGAGCGCACGCAGGCGCGGCGCTTCGTGTTCGTCGGCGTGCGCCTGCGCACGGCGCGGTGGATGCCTGGCGAACACGTGGGCACGATCACGCTGCGGCGCGCTGGTGACGGGGTCGAGCGCAGCCTGCGGCGCACGCTCGAGGTGGGGGCCGCGCCGAAGCCGGGCGTTGCGCCCTGAACGCTGCGTCCGCAGCGCTCAGTCGGCGAGTTCGGGGATCAGCGTCGCGAAGCGGTCGATCATCGGCATGATCGCCTCGGGCTTGTCCCAGAGGTCGACCGCAACACCCACGTTGACGCGGTGGATCCCGAGGTCGCGGTAGCGCTTCATCGTGTCGAAGTCCGGTGTCTTCATCGCGACCAGCGAGATCGGCACCGCCGCGGGGTCACGTCCGGCACGCTCCACCTCGGCGCGAAAGCGCGTGATCGCCAGCTCGAGGTCGGCGAACGCGAAATCCACCGGCATCCAGCCGTCGGCCCACTGTGCGGCGTGGCGGATTCCGGTGCGGCCCATCACGCCGAACACGATCGGCGGCCCGCCGGGCTGCAGCGGCTGCGGGCTGCACCAGACCGGATCGAAGTCGATGAACTCACCGTGGTACTCGGCCCGCTCCTCGCGCCACAGGGTACGCAGCGCCGCCACCGTCTCCTGCATCACGGCGTAGCGGCGCGCCCTCGGGTGGCGGCTCGCGTTCGCGAACTCCTCGGCGTTCCAGCCCACGCCGCAGCCGACGATCACGCGCCCGCCCGAGAGCCGGTCCAGCGTGGCGATCGTCTTCGCCTGCGAGAACAGTTCGCGCTCCAGCAGCAGCGCAACACCGGTGCCGAGTCGCAGCCGCGTGGTCGCGGCGGCCGCGGCCATCAGCGACACCCACGGATCCATGATGTGCTTGTACGGCTCGGGCAGCGCGCCGCCGGCCGGGTAGGGCGTGCGCAGCGAACACGGGATGTGGCTGTGCTCGCCGTACCACAGCGATTCGAAACCCCGCTCCTCGAGTTCGCGCGCCAGCACGTGCGGCGGCGGGTCCAGCGGGGTGTTCATCGAGTTGAATCCGATATGCATCGTGGGTGCTCTCAGTGTGGTGGCGCAATTGTATTGCAGGGACGACATGCGTGCCGCGGGTTCACCCTGGCGCCGGGTGCTGTTGTATATTCGTCGCGACCGGGTGATCCAGGCACGTGTGCGCGGCAAGGAGCGGGCAATGAGCAAGGTGATGGTGGTGGTCGCGAGCCACGACGCGGCGCGTGTGTTCGAGGCACCGCACGGCAAGTCGACGGTGCTCGAGGAGAAGCACGATCTGCTGAATCCCTCCGCGCGGCAGCACACGGGCGATCTGGAGAGTGATCGCGGCGGTAGCGGCGGCAGCGGTTCCGCGGTGCACGGCATGGAGCGCGAACGCGGTGCGAAGGAAGAGGAGTTGAGCCGTTTCCTGCGCGCGCTCGGGGTGGTGGTGAACGCGGCGTACCACACCGGTGAATGCAACCGCATCTACCTCGTGGCCGATCCGCACGTGCTCGGTGAGCTGCGCCGGCATCTGGACGACGATACGCGTGCCGTGGTTGCCGCGGAGGTGGTCTCGAACCTGGTGCACCATCCGGTGGCGGAGATCCGCTCGCACCTGCCCGAGGTGCTGTGATCGCGGCGGCGCATCAGGCGCCGAGGTGTTCCTCGACACCGTAGAGCGCGATCAGCTTGCGCAGCGCGTCGGGCAGGTTCCGGAACGCGAGGGAGCCGCTGTCGGCCGCTCGCATCCGACGCACCTCCAGCGCGAGCGCGACCGCAGCGGAATCCACCTCGGTGGCGCCCGCGAAGTCCAGCGTGCGCACGTTGGCGTCGCACAGCGAACGCAACTCGGCGAGCAGCGCCGGCACGGTCTCCATGGTGACCGCCCCCTCGAGCAGCACCACGTCGTTGGTGCGGGTGACGCTCATGCGGTCTTGCCGGCCGCGAGATTCGAGTTCTTGTCCTTCAGCATCTTGATAAGTCCCGGAATGCCGCTGCGGCGCGACTCCTCGGCGAAGGCGTCGCGGTAGGTCGTCACCAGGCTGACGCCGTCGACCGAGACGTCGTAGACCTTCCAGCCGGAGGCCGTCACCGCCATCCGGTAATCGACCGTGATCGGCTCCGAACCGGCCTGCACGAGCCGCGAACGCACGATCGCCTTGCGCTGGTCGGCGCTCTTGCGCTGCGGATCGAACTCGAGCTTCTGGCCCTGGAACTTGCCGAGCGCCTTCGAATAGGTGCGCACCAGCAGGCTGCGGAACTCCTCGGTCAGCTCGGCCTTCTGCTCGGGCGTGGCGCTGCGCCACGCGAGTCCCGAGGCAAGGGCCGCCATGCGTGCGAAATCGAAGTGCGGCAGCACCTTCTCGCTCACCATTTCCTGCACCGCGGCGCTGCCCGGATCGGTGGCGTGCTGCTCGAGAATGCCCATCACATCCTGGCTGACCGAGCGCACCAGTGCATCGGGTTCGACTTCCGCCGACCAGGCGGGCAGGGCGGCCAGTCCGGCCAGTCCGGCGCACAACAACGCCGCCACGGCCGTGAGCGTGCGGGTGATTCGGGACAATGCAGGCGCGATCATGACGTTATTCCTCGAACTCGTCTTCCGGGCCGTTCGCTTCCTTCTTGTCGTCGCTGCCCGAAGTGGAATTGAACAGGAACTTCGAAATCAGGTTCTCGAGCACGATCGCGCCCTGCGTGAGCTCGATCGCGTCGCCGTCCTGCAGGTTCTCGATGTCGCCGCCGGGCAGCAGGCCGACATACTGGTCGCCGAGCACACCGGAGGTCAGGATCTTCGCCGAGGTATCGGAGGGGAACTCGTAGCGCTTCTCGACGCGTAGCGTCACCACGGCCTCGAAGGTCTGGTTGTCGAAGCGCACGTCGGCGACGCGTCCCACCACGACGCCGGCGCTCTTGACCGGCGCCTTGACCTTGAGCCCGCCGAGGTCGTCGAAGCGGGCGGTCAGCATGTACGTGGCGCCGCTGGTGCCACCGGTCAGGTTCGCGACCTGCAGCGACAGGAACACCAGGGCCGCGAGGCCGAGGGCGACGAAAATGCCGACCCAGAGATCGATCGTGGTGCGGTTCATAGCGTTACTGGCTCATCTCATGAACATGAAGGACGTGAGTACGAAATCGAGCGCCAGGATCACCAGCGCGGAGGTCACGACGGTGCGCGTGGTGGCGCCGGACACGCCTTCGGCGGTCGGCGGCGCCTCGAAGCCTTCGAAAACCGCGATCCACGTCACCGCGATGCCGAACACGAAGCTCTTGAACACACCGTTCAATACGTCCTGGCGCAGGTCCACCGCGGACTGCATCTGCGACCAGAACTGCCCCGAATCGACACCGATCATGACCACGCCGATCAGGAAGCCGCCGATGATGCCGGTAGCCGTGAACAACATGCCGAGCAGCGGCATCGCGAGCACGCCGCCCCAGAACCGCGGTGCGATCACGCGCGCGATCGGATCGACCGCCATCATTTCCATCGCGTCGAGCTGCTCGGTCGCCTTCATCAGCCCGATCTCGGCGGTGATCGCACTGCCGGCACGGCTGGCGAACAGCAGCGCGGCGACCACGGGACCCAGTTCGCGCACCAGTGACAGCGCGACCAGCACGCCGAGCGCCTCCGAGGAGCCGAACCGCGCCAGCGTGTCGTAGCCCTGCAGGCCGAGCACCATGCCGACGAACAGCCCCGAGACGAGAATGATCGTCAGCGAAAGCACGCCGGCGAAGTAGATCTCGCGCACGGTGAGCGGCAGCCGGCGGAACGCCGCCGGCGTGTGGCGCACGGTGGCGATGAGGAAGCGCGTCGCGAAGCCGAGGCGCCACAGCGCGTTGATGGTGCTTGCGCCGAGGCGGCGCAGCATGGGGACCGGGTTCATCATGCGCCCGGCCTCCCGAGCAGGTCCGCCACGTAGTCCCTGGCCGGGTAGTGGAACGGTACCGGGCCGTCGGCCTCGCCCCAGACGAACTGGTGCACGTAGGGCTCGAGCGAGGCCTTCACCTGCTCGGCGCTGCCCTCGGCGATGACCCGGCCATCGGCGACGAAATAGATGTAATCGACGATCTTCAGCGATTCCTGGATGTCGTGCGTCACGATGATCGAGGTGGCACCGAGCGCGTCGTTCAGCTTGCGGATCAACTGCCCGATCACGCCGAGCGAGATCGGATCGAGGCCCGCGAAGGGCTCGTCGTACATCATCAGTTCCGGGTCGAGCGCGATGGCGCGCGCCAGCGCGACGCGGCGCGCCATGCCTCCGGAGAGCTCCGAAGGCATCAGGTGTTCGGCGCCGCGCAGCCCCACCGCGTGCAGCTTCATCAGTGCGAGGTCGCGGATCAGCGCCTCGTCGAGCGTGGTGTGCTCGCGCATCTGGAACGCGACGTTCTCGAAACTCGACATGTCGGTGAACAGCGCGCCGAACTGGAACAGCATGCTCATGCGCCGGCGCAGCGCGTAGATCTGGCGCTGACTCATGCCGCGCAACGACTTGCCGAACACGCGCACGTCGCCCTCGGAGGGCTTCAGGGCGCCGCCGATCATGCGCAGCAACGTGGTCTTGCCGCAGCCGCTCTGGCCCATGATGCCGATCACCTTGCCGCGCGGAATCGCGAGATCGATGTTCGACAGCACCTTGCGCCCGGTGGGGTAGGCGAACGAGAGGTTCTGGATTTCGACGACGTTGTCGGTGGACATTGGCCTGCGGGTCTGCTGATCGAGCGGCGAATTCTATAGCATGCGGGCAGGAAGTCGAGTTCTGAGCGGATCGAACATGACATTGTGGTCACGGATACCATTTCCCCGACGGCGGTGACGGGTTACCGTGGGCAATCCGCGCGGCGCCCGTTTCGGGCGGCGCTGGTCGATGCGCGAGGTCCGGGCATGCTGTTCCATTTCGATTTCGATACCTGGCGCCGGCTGGTCTGGCTGGCGGCGCACGAGGGCAACCCGCGGCGGCGTTTCAAGCTGTACCTGCGGCTGCTGGTGAAGATCCCGCTGATCGCGCTGTTCAATACCC
>CAUJIL010000233.1 GCA_963204845.1 Pseudomonadota bacterium
AGCCGTCGGCGTCGCCGAGTTGTGCCTCGATCGTGGTGGCGGAGGCGGTGGTGCAGAGCATGGCGAACAGTGCGCCGGTGAGCAGATGTTTCACGAGTCGGGCTCCCTCGGTGGATCAGAAAATCGATTAACGTAACGCCGCACCGAGTGCTGCGTCGCCGACGGATTCACTAGGCAAATTTTGCGCCAATGGATAAAGCGAAGGCAAAACAAACACATACACATGCGATGGCGATTGCTGTGTAAAAAATATCGACATGTGGTTGCCGTGTCGCCTTGCCGCGTGTGAACTGGCCTGGCAGTGACCGCAAATGAGCGCACCGCGCCCCGCAGCCGCACCTCCTGAGGCTGCGCCCGGCGACAATCGGCGCTGTTATGCTTGCCCCGCGTCGAGAATCGCCGAGGAGTCGTGCCGATGCCCCGTTTGCTGCATACCGCCGACTGGCAGATCGGCCGCCAGTATCCGCGTTTCGAACCGGAGGACGCCGCCGCGCTGGCGGAGGCGCGGATCACCACCGTGGAGACGATCGCCGCCATCGCGCGCGAGGAGCGCGTGGACGCGGTGCTGGTGGCCGGCGACGTGTTCGATGCGCAGACGGTGTCGGATCGCACGATCCGCCGGCTGTTCAACGCGCTTGCCGCGTATCCGGGGCCGTGGTTCATGATCCCCGGCAACCACGACGCGGCGCTGGCCGAGAGCGTGTGGACGCGCGCGCAGCGTCTGGGTGCGGTGCCCGCGAACGCGCAGCTGTTGCTGCAGCCGGGCGTGTATGCGTTCGAGGCGCTGGGTTTCGCGGTGCTGGCCGCACCGCTTACCCAGCGCCATACCTACGGTGACCTCAGCGACTGGTTCGATCGCGCCGAGACCGCGCCGGGGCTGCTGCGCATCGGGCTCGCGCATGGCAGCGTGCAGGGTGTGCTGGCCGAGGATATCGATTCGCCGAACCCGATCGCCGCCGATCGGGTCGCGCGTGCCCGGCTGGCGTATCTGGCGCTCGGCGATTGGCACGGCGCCAAGTGCATCGACGAGCGCTGCTGGTACAGCGGCACGCCGGAGCAGGACCGCTTCAAGGACAACGGTGCCGGGCAGGTGCTGCTGGTCGACATCCCGGCCGATGGCTCGGCGCCGCGGGTCGAGCCGCGCAAGAGCGGGCAGTACGCGTGGCATGCGTGGCAGTTCCGGCTGGACGTGGACACGGACCTGGACCGGCTCGCGCAGGAGCTCGAGCGGCTGGCGCCGCACTCGGTGCTGCAACTCGATATCGAGGGTCGGCTCGATCTCGCGGGCCGGCAGCGGCTGCAGGAGATTCTTGCGGTGGCCGAGGCACGCCAGCGGGCGCTGCTCACCGATCTGTCGGGGCTGCGGCTGCAACCCTCGGAGTCCGATATCGCGGCGCTGCAGGCCGACGGTTACCTGGGCGACGTGCTGGCCGCGTTGCGCGACCGTCAGGCGGACGCGGCCGACGCGCTGGCGCGCGAGGCGCTGGTGATCCTCGCCGGGCTGCTCGGCGAGCGCGCGGCCGGGGAGGTGCGCTGATGAAACTGCGCAGCATCCGCGTCGAGCAGCTCCGCCAGTTCCGCCAGCCGGTGTGCATCGAGGACCTCGCCGACGGCATCAACCTGTTCACCGGTCCCAACGAGTCGGGCAAGAGCACGCTGGTGCGCGCGATCCGCGCGGCGTTCTTCGAGCGTCACAAGTCCGCCAGCGTCGAGGACCTGCAGCCGTGGGGCGATTCCTCGGCGGCGCCGCGCGTCACGCTCGAGTTCGACTGGGGCGGCGAGCGCTGGCGGCTGGTCAAGAGCTTCCTGCGCCAGAAGCGTTGCGATCTGCAGGTAGGCGGCCGGGCGTTCAGCGGCGAGGAGGCCGAAGAACGGCTCGCCGAGTTGCTCGGTTTCCAGTTCCCCGGTCGCGGCGCCAGCCGGCCCGAGCACTGGGGGATTCCGGGCTTGCTGTGGATCGAGCAGGGAACGGGGCACGACCTGCAGCAGGCGGTGGCCTTCGCCGGTGAGCACCTGAAGTCGGCGCTGGGGCGCAGTCTGGGCGAGGTGGCGAGCAGCGCGGGTGACGAGGTGCTGGCGCGGGTCGAGCGCGAGCGTGCGCAGTTGCTGACCTCCACCGGTCGTCCGACCGGTGAGTACCAGCGCGCGATCGTCGAGCACGAGGAGCAAGGCGCCGCGCTCGAACAACTGGACGCCGACCTTGCGGCGTACCGGGAGCAGGTCGATCGGCTCGGCGAACTGCTCGAGCGCATGCGCGAAGACCACCGCCGGCCGTGGGAGGAGTTCCGGCGGCAGGCGGCGGAGGCCGCCACACGACTCGCCGAGGTGCGCAGCGCGCAGGCCGAGCAGCAGCGCGCGCGCGAACAGCTCGAGGAGGCGCGCGCAGCACAGCGCGTATGCCGCGAGCGGCTGCTGGCCTTCGACGAGCAGGAACGGGAGCTGCACGATCGCGGCGAAAAACAACGCGTTGCCGTGCAGGCGCTGGCGGATCTGCGCGCCGCGCAGCCGGCGATCGCCGCGCGACTGGAGCGCGCCCAAGCCGCGCACGGGGCCGCGCGCGACGCGTTGCAGGTGGCGCACCAGCAGGAGCAGCGCGCGCAGCTGCAAGACAAGGTGGCGCAGCTCGCGAACGAGCTGGAAGCCGCCGCCGAGCGCCTCGGCAGGGCGCAGACGCTGCAGGCCGGGCTGCGCAGCCTGCGTGAGGAGCTGCAGTCCACCGACATCGACACGCGCCGGCTGGGCCGGTTGAAGAAGGACGCACGCGCGCTGGAGGATCTGGCGCTGCAGGAGCGCACGGTCGCCACGCGGCTGCGCTTCGAGCTGCACCCCGAGCGCCACCTCGTGTTGGGCGACGAGACGCTGACCGGCCACGGCGAGCGCCTGTTGCTGGAGCCGGTGCGGCTGCGCGTGGAGGGCGTGGGCGATCTGCAGATCCAGCCCGGAGGCGAGGACCTCACCGAGCTGCTGCGCCAGCGCGAGCGGCTGCAGGATGCCGTCGCCGCCGCACTCGCTGCGTTGCGCGTGGCCAGCGTCGCGCAGGCCGAGGAGCGCGTCGAACGTGCGCGCACGCTGCGCCACGAGATCGAGCGTCGCGAGTCGCTGCTCGGGGAGATCGCGCCGGAGGGCATCGACGCACTGCAGGAGGCGCTGCAACTGGAGCGCAGCCGCCTCGGTGGTCTGCACGCGTCGCTGGCGGAGCTGCCGGCGGCGACGGCTGGCGCGGCGAGCGTCAAGGAGGCGCAGCGCGCCGCGGAACGCGCCAGCGAGGAGCTGGATGCGGCGCGGCGCGCGGCGGCCGATCGGGAGCGCGAGGTCGGTATCGCGGAGCACACGCTCGCGCACGCGGGCGCGGAATGCCAGCGGGCTGAGGCACTGGTGCAGGCGCCGGACCGGCGCCGGCAAGTCGACGAGAGCCAGGCGAAACTGGTCGAACTGCTGGCCGCCGAGCGCGCGCTGCAGGAGACGATCGCGACCCGCCAGCTCGCCATCGACGCCGCGCGACCCGCGGTGCTGGAGCAGGACCAGCGGCGCTTGAACGCCAGCGCGGATTCGCTGGAGCACGAGGCGCAGGCGCGCGAGCGCGAATTCCATCGGCTGCAGAGCAGCCTGGAGGCGCAGGGCGCGCACGGCATCGAGGAGCGGCGCGCCGCCACGCAGCAGGCGCTGGAGCTCGCGGCACGTCGGCGCGAACAACTCGCGCGCCGCGCCGGTGCGCTGGATCTGCTGCTAGGGCTGTTGCGCGCCAAGCGCCAGGAACTGACGCGGCGGCTGCAGGCGCCGTTGCAGCGCCACCTGAATCACTATCTGCAGTTGCTGTTCGCGCAAGCGAGCCTGGACGTCGACGAGAACCTGGTGCCGCAGACGCTGGTGCGCCGCGTCGATGGTGCCGATCAACACGGAGACGTGCTCGCGCTGAGTTTCGGCGCGCGCGAGCAGACCGGGCTGATCAGCCGGCTGGCGTACGCGGATCTGCTGCAGGAGGCCGGGCGGCCCACGCTGATCATCCTCGACGATGCGCTGGTGCACACCGACCGCGAGCGCCTGGCGCAGATGAAGCGCATCCTCTTCGACGCCGCCGGGCGCCACCAGATCCTGCTGTTCAGCTGCCATCCCGAGGACTGGCGCGACCTCGGCGTGGCGGCGCGCGAAATGCGGTCGTTGTGAATCGCCGCGCGGTCGCTGGTGGCACCAATGTTCATGTAGGTCCGGGCTGTGCCCGGACATTTGTTCGGCCACAGGCCGAACCTACGCGGACATGCGTTGCGCCGGACATGCATTGCGTCGGGCATGCGTCGCGCCGGGCATGCGTCGCGCCGGGCATGCGTCGCGTCGGGCATCCATTGCGTCGGGCATGCGTTAGCGTAGGTCCGGGCTGTGCCCGGACATTTGTTCGGCCCGAGGCCGAACCTACGTGTTGGCGGCGTGGCGGCCGGCCTGGCGGCCGAAGAAGCTGGAATCGCCGAGCGACATACCCGAGCTGTAACCGTCGCCCCAGCGCGGGATGCCGCAGGCGGTGCGACCGGCCGCGTACAGCCCCTCGATCGCGTTGCCGTCGGGTGTGAGCACCTGCCCGGTCGGCAGCGTCGACAGTCCGCCCAGCGTGAACGAGGTGCCGGTGACCGCGTCGCCGCCGAAGTTCAGCGCCGCGAACGGCGGCTCGACCAGCGGACGCAGGTACTGCGGGATCTTGTGCCACAGCGGATCCTGACCCTCGGCCGCGTGGCGGTTGTAGGTTGCCACGGTGTGCACCAGTTCGCCCGCCGGCATCCCGAGTTCCGCTTCCACTTCCTCCCACGTCTCGCCGGCTGCGCTGATCTCGATGTCCTGGAACACCCACGGCCGCGCGAAGATCGCGTTGTCGACCAGCAGCCAGCAGCGGTCGCCGGGCTGGCGCATCATGTACTGCGTCACACGCCCGTGGTACGCGTCCTCGTTGATGAAGCGCTGGCCCATGGTGTTGACCAGGATGCCGTTCAGCAACTGGTCCGGCGGGAACATCGGACGGGTCGCGAAGAACTCGCCCATGTGGATGGTGGCGCCGCCCACGGAGGCGCCGAGCAGGATACCGGCGCCGTGGTCGTTGCCGCCGCTGGTCGGGTTCGGACACTTCAGCGCCGCCGGCACGTAGCGGCGCACCATGTCCTCGTTGCAGATGAAGCCGCCGGTGCACAGGATCACGCCCTTGCTCGCGCGCACCACACGCGGCTCGCCGTCGATGCGCACCACCAGGCCGTGCACGCGGTTGTCGTCGTCGGCAACCAGCGCCAGTGCGCGTGCGCTGTAGCGTGTCTCGATGCCGAGCGCGTTCACGCGTTCGGTGAGCTTTTCCATGATCACCCGGCCGGCGCCCATGCCGACCAGTTGCGCGGCGTGCCCGCGCGGTGCGGGTCTGGCGTGCTCGGCGAAGGGCCACGCCTTCTCGCTGCCGGACCATACCAGCGTGTCGTCGGTCAGCGGCTCGAGGCATTTCTCGGCCGAGTAGGTGCCCTTGAACGGCACCCCCTGCGCGACCAGCCAGTCGAAATGATCGCGTGCGCCTTCGGCGTAGCAGCGCACGCGTGCCTCGTCGGCGTTGGCGCCCCCGGCCATCATCAGGTACTCGCGGAAATCCTCGGTGGCATCCTCGAAACCGGCCGCGCGCTGCACCGGCGTGCCGCCGTTGCCGCCCAGATAGAACTCGCCGCCCGAGAGCGCAGTGCTGCCGCCGGAGACCGCCGCGAGCTCGAACACGGTAACGGTGGCGCCCGCAAGGCGCGCCTCGATCGCGGCGCACGCGCCCGCGATGCCGAAGCCGACCACCGCCACCTCGGTTTCGATATCCCAATGTTGCACCGCGTCGAGGCGAAGCGGCTGCGAAAGCGAATACGGTCTGGACAAGGCGTTGCTCCTCGATCTGGAAGTTTCGTTGACCCGGGCGCGGTCAGTTCAGCCCGCCATGGCTGCCGGCCACCGCGCCGATCACGGTCGCCACGCTCAGCGTGAGCAGCAGCCAGTGCATGCGCTCGATGCGCCGGAACACCCGCTCCGGTTCGCGCCGCGCGCGCTCGATGAACCAGCGATGCAGGAACAGCGGCTCGGCGACGAACAGCATCACCGTGAACAGCAGCCAGATCGCGACCATCGCGTGCATCCACCAGAACTGCGGGTTCGTGAAACGCTCCCACAGATCCCAGGCCCACGTGAGGTAGAAGCCGGTGGCTCCGGCCAGCAGCGTGGTGGCGCGCGCCTGCCACGCGAAGCGCCCCTCGATCGCCGCGAAGAACGCCACCCGCTCCTGCGGTTCCTTCAGGCCGCGCACCGAGGGCAGCAGCACCGTGGTCACGAAGGCCACGCCTCCTATCCACATCACGATCGCGAACACGTGCAGCGCACGCGCCAGCGCGAGGTGTTCGCTCGACATCGGTGGGCGGGTCTCCAGGCGGCGCTCGTCAAACGGGCGCCATGATAACCGCCGCCGGCCCGTCCGGGGCAAACGTGACCGGTACGTAACGCGACGCCCGGTGTTACCATAGGTAACCTGAATTCCAACAACCGACACCGAGAGGAGCCGAAGATGCCGAAACCCGGCCGTATCAAGCCCCCGATGGGGCACGACAACGCATGGTGGTGGGAGCAGGCCGCGCAGGGCGTGGTCGCGATCCAGCGCTGCACGCAGTGCCAGACGCTGCGCCATCCGCCGCGGCCGATGTGCAGCGAGTGCCGCTCGCTCGAATGGGACTTCGTCGCCGCCAGCGGCAAGGGCACCGTGACCAGTTACACGACGCTGTACTACCCGCAGTTCCCCGGTTACGAGTACCCGCTGAACATCGTGCTGATCGACCTCGAGGAGGGCACGCGGATCACCTCGTGCCTCACCGGTTGCACGCCCGAGGAGGTGGATTTCGGCATGGCCGTGACGGCCTACATCCACGAGGACGAGGACGGGTTCAAGATCCCGATGTTCCGGCCGGCAGCGAAGGGGGGGATCTGAGATGGCGGTTTCGATGAAGAACCAGGCAGCGGTCGCCGGTATCGGCACCACGAAATACACCAAGAATTCGGGCGTCTCGGAGCTCGCGCTGGCATGCGAGGCGGTGCGCAACTGTTGCGACGACGCCGGCCTCGACCCGGCCGAGGTCGATGGTCTGGTCACCTACACCATGGAGACCAGCGACGAGATCGAGGTCGCGCGCGCGGTCGGCCTCGGTGACCTGACGATGTGGGCCAAGATCAACTACGGCGGCGGCGCGGCGGTCGGGCTGATCCAGCAGGCGGTGATGGCGGTGACCTCCGGTGCCGCGAAGAACGTGATCGTCTGGCGCGCCATGAACGGCCGCTCCGGTCAGCGCATGGGGCAGGGCGTCTCGGGCACCGTTATCAGCAGCGACCTGATCCACTGGTCGTGGTACATGGCCTACGGCATGCTGACCCCGGTGTCGTGGGTGGCGATGATCGCCAACACCTACATGCACAAGTACGGCGTGACGCGCGAGCACCTCGCCGAGGTCGCGATCGCGCAGCGCACCTTCGCGCTCAACAACCCGAACGCGGCCGGCTACGGACGCCCGCTGACGCTCGAGGAGTACCTGGCCGCGAAACGCATCACCGAGCGGCTGTGCATCTACGACTGCTGCCAGGAGACCGACGGCGCCTGCGCACTGCTGATCACCAGCACCGAGCGCGCGCGCGACCTGCGCCAGAAGCCGGCGGTGATCCGCGGTGTCACGCAGGCCTCCACCCGCGGCCAGGAGCAGATGACCAGTTTCTATCGCGAGGAGCTCGATTCGCTGCCGGAGATGGAACTGGCCGCTCGGCGCGTCTACGCGATGTCGGGACTGGGACCGAAGGACATCGACGCCGCGTGCCTGTACGACGCGTTCTCGACCGAGATCATCATGCAGCTCGAATCCTTCGGTTTCTGCGAACGCGGCGAGGCGAAGGATTTCGTGGCCGACGGCAACCTGCGCATCGACGGCCGGCTGCCGAACAACACCCACGGCGGGCTGCTGTCGGAGGCGTACATCCACGGCGTCAACAACATCGCCGAAGGGGTGCGCCTGATCCGCGGCACCTCGTGCAACCAGCCCAGGCGCGCCGAGCACGTGCTGGTGTCCAGCGGGGTGGGCGTGCCCACCGGCGCGGTGATCTTCGGGCGCGATTGAGGCGATCTATGTAGGTCCGGGCTATGCCCGGACATGTTGGTGTAGGTCCGGGCTATGCCCGGA
>CAUJIL010000234.1 GCA_963204845.1 Pseudomonadota bacterium
CCGGGCAATGTGCCCGGAACACCGGGCCACGCGTAGACGTTCTCGCGTAGGGCCGGGCTGCGCCCGGACATTATTTTTCCGCAGCCCGATCGGCCACATGTTCGGCCACAGGCCGAACCTACGCGGAGTGGGTCGCCGGTCGGGCGATGAGCAGCCGGTCGGGCGATAAATAGAGTCCGGCATGATCCATATGGGTCATGACAGGCGGCGCGGGATGGGGCTAGGATCGGGGGTCAAAGGAACGGTAGTCGGCTAGTCACGCGGCTTGACCACACGGAAGAAGAACAGCGATGAACAGCACGCATCTGGCGCAGGGATTGCGGATCACCCAATTGCTGCTCGAGGCGGTGGATGACCCGGAGCGGCTGCGCGCGGCGCTGCACGCGATGACCGCGCTGGCCGACGCCGACGCGGGATTGTTCGCGAGCGCGCGGCGCGGCGGAGACGCCACGCACGGCTTCGTGGTGACCACCGCACGCGACGACTGGAGCGGCGGGCAGGAGTCCGTGGCGTTCCCGGACCTGGCGTTGTACCGGCGCCTGGCGCCACGCGCGGCGTCGGAGCGCCTGCACGACGTGCACGCCCTCGCACGCAAGCACCGCCATTCTTCCTCCGTGTCCGCCGACACCGAATGCCTGCTGGCACACCTCGGGGCCGACGGCGGCGCGATCGCGTACGTGGGCTTCGTGCGCCGCGCGCCCGACGGCTCGCGCATCGAGGCGACGCGCCGCGCGTTGCTGGAAGGACTGCTGCCGCACGTGGGGCGCGCGTTCGCCATCGCGCGGCGGCTGGAGCCGGTGCGCGCGGTCAGCGTGGCGGCGATGCACCGCTTCGACAGCTACGCGATCGCGGTGGCGATCGTCGACGAGAACGGTGCGCTGCAGTACTGCAACGAGGCCGCCCGCGCGCTGTTCGGCGCCGCCGACGGGCTGCGCATCGACGACGAGGGGCGCCTCGGTGCCCATGACGAGGCGACCGCCACCGCGCTGATGCAGGCGATCGGGGAGCACATCGCGAGCGATCTGCCCGACGGCCACGTGGCGCGCGAACTGCTGCGCATCGATCGCGGCGCGGGCCGCGAGCCGTTGTCGGTGGCGATCAGTCCGTACCGCAGCGTGGGCAGTGCGCCGTTGCACGGGCCGCACGGCGGACTGGCCGTGGTGCTGATCCACAATCCCGAGCAGCCGCTGGCACGCCTGGCCGACGTGATCGGCAACGTGTACGAACTGAGCGCGCAGGAAGCGCAACTGGTGGAGGCGATCGCTACGGGTGCGTCCATCGAGGACATCGCACGCGACGCGGACCGCTCGATCGACGCCGTGCGCTCGCAACTGAAGCGCGTGTTCCGCAAGACCGGCACCACGAAGCAGACCGAGCTGATGAAGCTGGTGCTGAGCGGGCCGATCGCGATGGTGCGCTAGCACGTGGGCGCGGACCAGTCACCGCTGCCGCTGCTGCTGCAGCCGCAGGACATCTCCGCGCTGCTGCACGAACTGTACGGAAGCGCCACCGGCAGCACGCGACTGGACGCCTTCCTGGACCGGCTGTGCGCGGTACTGGGCGCGAGCCTGGCGTCGGTGTCGATGTCGGACCACGAGACCGGCCGCTGGCGCTACGTGGACTACTTCCCCCTCGCGGCCGAGGTGCTGCACGCCTACGAAACGTATTACGCCGAAGACGACCCGATAAAGGCCGAGCTGCTGCGCCGCCCGGCGGACCGCTTCTACACCTCCGACGAGCTGGGCACGACGATCGAACCCGCTGCCTACGCCCGCTGGCAGCAGTGGTTCGGCGACTTCGGCTACCGCGATCTGTGCGCGGCGCATTTCCCGCTCGGCGAACACTACAGTTGCCTGATCGGCATCGCGCGCAGCGGCACGGGGCCGGCGTTCGCGCGCACCGAGGTGACACTGCTCGAGTTGCTGCTGCCGCACCTGCGGCAGGTGCTGTCGATCCACGCTCGCATCGACCAGTTGCGCATCCTGTCGGACATCGCGCAGGAACAGTTCGCGCAACTCGGCACCGGCTGCATCACGCTGAACGAAGACAAGCGCGTGAACTTCATCAACTCGGTGGCGCGCGAGATGCTGCGCGCGGGCAACGGGCTGCTGCTGCGCGACGGCGAGTTGCACCTGAGCGACGCGAACGCCGATGCGCGTTTCCAGCAGGCGCAAAAGACCTGCATCACCACCTCGCGGCTGCCGACGGTGATCACCAGCGGCGTGACCGCGGCGCCGCGCGAGGGTGCGCTGCCGCTGAACGTGGTGGTGCTGCCGTACCGCACCGATGCGGCGCCGCACCTGCTGCTCGCGCAGGCGAGCCACGCGATCGTGCTCGTCTTCGACCCGGCGCGCCCGAGCGTGGCGCCGCCGCTGATCCTGCGCGAGCTTTACGGGATGAGCGAGTCCGAGGCGACCGTGTGCTGGCGCATCGCACGCGGGGAATCGCTGGAAGAGATCGCCGCGGCCGAACAGGTCAGCAAGGAGACCGTGCGCTCGCAACTGAAGCGCGTGTTCACCAAGACCGGCACCAGCCGGCAGTCCGAGCTGGTGCGGCTGGTGCTGATCGGGCCGGCGGCGGTCGGGCGGCTGCCGGAGACGTGGTTGCCCGCACGGGAGTCGTCCTTCACGTCCTGATCCTGCGACCCGCAGCTTTCCTGACCCGAACGGGTCAATTTTTCGAAAATCGATTTCCCGCCCGTATTGCATGTTCATTCGGCCCGCATAAGCTTCGGGGGTGTAGTCGAGGCCCGGACCGGATTCCGGCAGCGGGCGGCGCGAGGGAAGTACGTTGTGATCGCGTGAAGCTGGAGCAGGTCAGGGAATGGGCGATTTCGAAACGCTGGACATCCTCATCGAGGACATCTATGCCGGCGCGCTCGGGAAACTGACCAGCACCGGGCTGCTGGAACGCATTGCGCGCTGCCTCGGCTACAGCGCGGCCGGGGTGGTGACCGCCCGCAGCATGTTTTCCGAGCCGGTGTGCTCCTTCGGCTGGAACATCGATATCCGCAAATGGACCCGCGCCGAACAGCAGTTCGGCATCCAGGCCAATCTGGCGGCACGGCTGGGACGCCCGATGCTCGCCGGCGAGTTCGCCTTCCGCGACGAACTCATGTCCGACGAGGAACTGCAGGCGCAGCCGTGGTTCCCGCTGCTGGCGGCCGACCCCGCGATGCAGGACGGCATGCGGTTCTGCCTGGAGAACTCCCCCGAGCGCAGCATCTTCGCGGTGTTCCGCAATCCCGTACCATGGCCCGAGCAGCCCGAGGACCGCGCGCAGCGCATCCGGCTGGCCACGCGCCTGGCGCCGCACTGGGTGCGCGCCACTCACCTCTATCTGCAGATCGACCTGGTGGACGTGCTGCGCCGCGCCTACGCCGAGGCGGCCAACATGGTGCCTTATGCAATGGTGGTGTTCGACAACGGCGGCGATGTGTTCCTTACCAACACCAAGGCGCAGCGCCTGCTCACCGGTGACGGCTTGATCCTGCGCCGCCAGGGGCTGCACGCGCTGGATGACACCGAGAACCAGGCCTTGCAGGACGCGATTTCGGCCGTGATCGAGGCGAAGCTGCACCACCGGCCGCAGAAGCGTTCGAAGGACGTGATCGTCTCGCGTCCCTCGGGGCGGCGTGCCTACCAGGTGATCGTGAAGCCGCTGTCGCCGGGGCGTTTCGGCGACGGGCGCCGGCCGGCCGCGGCGGCGGTGATCGTGGACCCCGACGAGGAGTTCATCGTCACGCTGGAGCGCTGCCAGGAAATCTTCGGTTTCACGCGCGCCGAGGCGCAGGTGGCGCTCGGTATCATGCAGGGCCGCTCCCTGGAACAGATTGCCGAGACACACGGCAACAGCGTCATCACCGCACGCAACCTGCTCAAGCGCGCCTTCAGCAAAGCCGGCGTGAAGCGCCAGAACGAACTGACGCGGCTGCTGCTGAATTCCCCCCTCCTCTTCGACCTCGACAGCGATACATCCGGCATGTGACCGGACACGTGTTCGCCCTCGTTGGGCCGTGCCCGGACATTGTTCGCCGTCACCGGGCCGTGCCCGGACATGCCGTCGCTCGTAGGTCCGGGCTGTGCCCGGACATTGTTCGCCGTCACCGGGCCGTGCCCGGACATGAATTGTTCGGCCGCAGGCCGAACCTACGCGAGGCCGAGGACGTGCTGCATCGAATAGAAAGCCGGGGCGCGGCCCGGGAGCCAGGCGGCGGCGCGCACGGCGCCGCGGGCGAAGGCCATGCGGCTCGATGCCTTGTGGGTGATCTCGATACGCTCGCCGTCGGCGGCGAACAGCACGGTGTGATCGCCCACTACGTCGCCGGCACGCACGGTGGCGAAGCCGATCGTCTCTCGCGCGCGCACGCCGGTGTGCCCTTCCCGTCCGTACACCGCCACCTTCGCCAGATCGCGCCCGAGTGCCCTGGCAACCGCCTGCCCCATGCTGAGCGCGGTGCCCGAGGGTGCGTCCACCTTGTGGCGGTGGTGCGCCTCCATGATCTCGATGTCGACCGTGTCACCGAGCGTGCGCGCGGCGATGTCGAGCAGGCGCAGGCACAGGTTCACGCCGGTGCTGAAGTTCGACGACATGCACACCGGCACGCGGCGCGCGGCGTCGTGCACGGCAGCGAGCTGCGTAGCGTCGAAACCGGTGGTGCCAATGACCAAGGCACGGCCGGCGTCGGCGCACAGACGCGCGTTGGCAGCGGTGGCGGCCGGGGTGCTGAAGTCGATCAGCACGTCGAAGGCGTCGATCACCTGCGCCAGCGACGCGACCACCTCGACACCGAGGCGCCCGATGCCGGCGAGCGCGCCCGCGTCGGCGCCGAGCAGCGTGCTGTCGGGGCGCTCGATGGCGGCGGTGAGCGTGGTCTCGGGATTCTGCGCGACGGCCTCGATCAGGGTCTTGCCCATGCGGCCGGCGGCGCCGTTCACGGCGATTCGCGTCATCGGGTGGTTCCTGTGCGCAGGGTGTGTAGGGCGCACATTCTAGCGTCCGCTACCGCGCAATGCTCGGCGTCGCAGCCCGAGCCCAACAGTTGTAGGTTCGGCCTGTGGCCGAACACCATAGCCATAAATGTCCGGCCACAGGCCGGATCTACGGGAACCCGCTAATTGTTACGCGCGCGGTCGGCGTGTCCGGTCGTTGTGCGTGCGGTCGGCGTGGCCCGAGTAGACCCGCCGGTCGTTGTGCGCCCGGCCGGAGACCAGCCGGGGCGGGTCAGGGTTTCATTTCGTCGAAGAAGGCCTTCACGCCCTCGAACCAGGAGCTGCGGCGCGGGGAGTGCTTGCTCCCGGACTCGCCGAG
>CAUJIL010000235.1 GCA_963204845.1 Pseudomonadota bacterium
GCACGAGCACGGGCAGGCGCGCTCTGGTACGCTTCGACGGCGGCGCGGTGCGCCAGCGATTCCAGCCAACGAACAACGGAAACACACTCATGCTGCTGAAAGACAAGGTGGTAATTGTATCCGGCATTGGTCCGGGTCTGGGGGTCGAACTGGCGCGTTGCGCGGCACAGGAGGGGGCGAAGATCGCGATCTGCGCGCGCACCGCCGCCAAGCTCGATCACGCCGAACGTGAGGTGGTGGCTCTCGGTACGGGAACCGAGGTCCTCAAGGTGCCCACCGACATCGGTGACCGCGCGCAGTGCCGCGCGCTGGTCGAGCGCACGATCGAGCGCTTCGGGCGCATCGACGTGCTGTTGAACAGTGCCTACGTGGGCGGCGCCTTCGAGCCGATCGAGTGCGCGAACCTCGAGGACTGGCGCGCGACGATGGACGTGAACTTCTTCGGTACCATGCAGCTCACGCAGGAAGTGGTGCCGCACATGAAGCGCCAGGGCGGCGGCTCGATCGTGATGATCAACAGCATGGTCACGCGGGTGCCGATGCCGACCCAGGGCGGCTACGCCGCGTCGAAGGGCGCCCTGCGGGTGGCGACGGCCTATCTTGCCAAGGAACTGGGCGGCTATGGCATCCGCGTCAATTCCGCGCTGATGGGCTGGATGTGGGGTCCGCCGGTCGAGGGCTACATGCGCGCGGCGGCCGCCGAGCACGGCACCACCGTCGAGGCGATGCGCCGGCAGGTCGGGCGCAACATCCCGCTCGGCGACATCCCCGACGATGCCGACTGCGCGAAGGTCGCGATCATGCTGGCCTCGGAGTACTGTCGGGTCGTCACCGGTGCCTGCCTGGATGTGAACGGGGGCGAGTTCCTGCCGGTCTGATCGTTAACTCGTTGTTTTTCATGGGGGTCGAAAAATTTCCCGCAAAATGCGAAAAAATTTTCGATCACTGCGGAACTCGGAGTGGGAGGCTGAGTCTCACTATTGCGAATGGCGAATGATGGTTCATCCCCTTGCTGTCACTCCCATTTGTCGTTTGGTTAGTGTTGTCTCCTAAACGTTTGGCCCGGCTACCCAGCCGGGCTTTTTTTTGTCCCGAACAAAGCCGCGTTGCTTCGACCGGTGGTCGCGCAGGTTCGGTCTGTGGCCGAACGAATGAACGGACGAACCAACGTCCGGGCACAGCCCGGACCTACGCGAACGGTGCCGTAGGTTCGGCCTGTGGCCGAACGAATGTCCGCGTAGGTTCGGCCTGTGGCCGAACATGTCCGGGCACAGCCCGGACCTACGAGCGCGATGTCCGCCGCAGGTTCGGCCCGTGGCCCAACGGTGTCCGCGTAGGTTCGGCCTGTGGCCCAACGGTGTCCGCGTAGGTTCGGCCCGTGGCCCAACGGTGTCCGCGTAGGTTCGGCCTGTGGCCGAACGAATGTCCGGGCACAGCCCGGACCTGCAAGAGTGATCGCTGCGACACGGGGCCGTGTACGTTGACGGAGCGCGGATCAGAAGCGGTAGCCGACGCCCAGCGTGTAGACCCACGGATCGACGTCCACATCGACTTTCGCGGTACCCAGCGCCGTGTCGACGCGGGCATCGCTGCTGATCTGCGCCCAGGTCGCACCGGCGTGCACGGACCAGCAGTCGTCGATCAGGTAGTCGACACCGAAGCGCAGCGCGACACCGACCGAGTTGTCGAGTCGCAGGTTGCTGGCGCTGAGCGGCGCGTTCTTCGCTTCACCGCTCACTTCCTCATCGTAAAAGGCGGTGTAGTTCACGCCGGCGCCCACGAAAGGCTGCAGACGCGAGCCGGCATCCAGCGGGTACCACAGCACGCTCAGCGTGGGTGGCAGGTGGGTGATCTTGCCGAGTTCCACGTCAGCCAGGCCCGCCGCGGCCAGTCCGCTGGTCTCGACCGTGTGCTCGAACGGCGTCGACAACAGCAGTTCCACGCCGACGTTTTGCGCGGCCATGTAGGTCACGGTCAGCATCGCCTGCGTGTCGCTGTCGACCTTGACGCCGGTGCCGGAGATCTTGCCGATCCCATCGACACTGATCGCGCTGCTGTCCTCGTGCGGATCCACCATGACGGCCCCACCACGAACGATCCAGTCACCGGCCTCGTAGGCGCCGGCGACTCCGGACACCGCCGCGGCGGCGAGGAAAAAGGCGGTCTTCGGGAACAATCTCATGGGCACACTCCAGTTGTTGCGGGGTAGATACAAGAAGCCGTGTTCGAGCTCCTTGGCGTGCCTACGTCGGCGAGCACGACATGGATCGCGCCGGCGTGCGGTCATCGTGGCAATATTGCCGCCTGGCATCGGCTGTGATGTGACCGAAGGGGGGGCAGGGGAGCGTGGTTGCGATGAGTTACGTCGCCTGGTTGGCGGACTTCCTGCGCGGTCGGGGTGTCGCGCCCGCAGACCTGCTGGCCGGCACCGGGATCGACGAGCAGGACCTGGCCGATCCCGCCGCCGCCATCGACGACGCCCAGCACGTCGCCCTGCTGCGCAACGCCCGCGCGCTCTGCGCCCTGCCCGAACTGGGGCTGGAGATCGGGATCCACCGTCACGTCTCGACGCTGGACCGTTTCGGCTTCGCGCTGATGTGCTGCGAGACCTTCGGTGAGGCGCTCGGCGTCGGCTGCGAATTCCAGGGCGCGGTGGGGCGCTTCACCGGGCGCCAGCTGCGCATCGATTCGTTCACCGACGGCGACTGCGCGGTGATCCGCATCGAGGCGGCGCCGGAACTCGGGGACCTGCGCGAGTTCGCCATCGAGGACGTGCTGGGAAATATCCTGACCACCACACGCTGGGTGACCGGGCGCGACCTGCCGGTCAGGGAACTGCGTTGCGCCTATGCGGCGCCCGCATACGCCGGCGCCTATCGCCGCTGTTTCGATTGCCCGGTCCGCTTCGGGGCCGCGCACACCGAGGTACGTTTCGATGCGTCGTTCCTCGCCACGCGATTGCCGCTGGCGAGCCGCAATGCCGCGACGATGTACCGCGAACACTGCCGCACGCTGGTCGCCGAGGTGGCGCCCGACGCCCTGGTGGAGCGCATCCGTGCCCGTATCCTGGCAGCGTGCGGGCGCCCGGAGCCGCTGGAGGAGTGCGCGGGCGGGCTGGGGCTGAGCGCGCGCACGCTGCGCCGGCGCCTGCGCGCACGTGGGTTGTCGTACCAGTTGATCGTCGACCGCACGCGGGCCGAACTGGCACGCCGCGAGCTGCGCGGTTCACGGCGATCGATCGAGGAGGTGGCCGGCGAACTGGGTTTCAGCGAAGCGACCAGTTTCGCGCGCGCCTTCAAGCGCTGGACCGGGATGTCACCGCGCGCCTTCCGCGACGCGCACGGCGGACTGCCCGCAGGCTAGCGTCTCAGCGCAGCGTCGCAGCGAGCAGGTTGCGGTGGCGCTGCAGGCCGCCGCAGCCGAGCTCGAGCTCCTTGGCCTTGCGGGTCCACAGGTGCAGATCGGTTTCCCACATGTACCCCATGCCGCCGAACACCTGGTGCGCGCTGAAGCAGGCGCGCGTGAACGCCTCGTTGGCGATGCATTTGGCGGCACAGGCCTTGTCGATCGCGGCCCGCGAGCGCTCCAGTTCCGTGATGCCCTCGAAGGCGGCCAGCCAGGCTGCCTCGACGTCGGCCCAGACGTTCGCCAACAGGTGCTGCACGGCCTGGAAACTGCCGATCGGGCGGCCGAACTGCACGCGTTGCTGCGCATGCTGCGTCGCCAGTTCGAGTACGCGTCGCGCGCCCCCGGCGGCTGCGGCGGCCTGGAACACGGCCGTGCGCAGCAGTGCCGCATCGAGCGCCGCCTCGATGTCCTCGCCGCCGAGCAGATCCTCCGCCGCGACCTCCACACCGTCCAGACGCAGTTCGTGAAGGTCGGGATGCGCCAGCGAGCGCAGCGCCACGCAGTCCACTCCCGCGGCCCGCGGGGACACCGCGGCCAGCCGCAGCCGGCCGGATTCGACATCACGACAGGAAACCAGCAGCAGCTCGCGGCTGCTTGCGTTCTCGACCCCGAACTTGCGCCCGTCGAGGCGCCAGCCGGACGCCTGCGCTGTCAGCGTGGTGACGCAGTTGCTGGCGCGCCAGTCGCCTCCGGCCTCGAAGACCGCGAGCGCTGCCTGCAGTTCACCGGCGATCAGCGGCGCGAGCCACCGCCGGCACTGTGCCTCGTCGCCCAGATCCTGGATCAGCCAGCCGCAGCCGAGCACGCAATCGGTAAAGGGCGTGGGATCGCAGGCGCGCCCGAGTTCCTCCATCACGAGGCCGATCGTCGTCCAGTCCGCCGCCGCGCCGCCGTGACGTTCGTCGAACGGCAAGCCCAGCCAGCCGAGTTCCGCGATTCGCTTCCAGAGTTCGCGCGGCAGCGGCGCGCGGTTCTCGCGCAGCGAGCGCACCAGCGACGGCGGGCACTCGGCCTGCAGGAAACGCCGTGCGGCGTCCTGGATCTGGCGCTGTTCCGGGGTAGGTTCGAGTTCCATGGTGGTTCCGTGGCGTTCAGGCGCGCGGCAGCCCGAGGCCGCGCTGCGCGACGATATCGCGCTGGATCTCGTTGGCGCCGCCGCCGAAGCGCAGCATCGGCGACAACAGCCACGACTGCGCGAGGTGGCCGTGGGCAGGCACGTGCGGCGAGCCGTACTCGAGCTGTCCACGCGGCCCGAGGATACGCATCCCCTCGTCGGCGAGCCGTTGCTCGAGTTCCGAGGCGAGCACCTTCTGCGCCGAGGCCTCCGCGTTCGGCACCCGCCCCTGGTCGATCATCCACGCCGATTTCAGGCACAGCAGCCGCAGCCGTTCGACATCCAGGTGCAGGCCGACCAGACGGTCGCGAACCACCGGGTCGTCGATCGGCGGCGCCGACCCGTCGACGACCTGCCGGCACTCGCGCACCAGGGCGTCGAGATTGCGGCGCAGCTTGGTGTACTTGCCCATGAACACGCGTTCGTAATCGAGCGCGACCGCCGCGGTGTAGAAGCCCGAGCCGGGGGTGCCGATCATCGCGGTGGCCGGCACGCGCACGTCGTCGAGGAACACCTCGTTGGTGCGGATGCCTTCCATGGTGAAGATCGGACGCACCGTCACGCCGGGGGTGGCGAGCGGGAAGATGAATACCGACAGGCCCTTGTGGCGCGGCGCATCGGGCTCGCTGCGCGCGAGCAGCCAGATGTGCGAGGCGTAGTGCGCGCCGGTGGTGAACACCTTCTGACCGTTGATCACGTAGTGGTCGCCGTCACGCAGCGCCCGCGTGCTGATACTGGCCAGGTCCGAGCCGGCGCCGGGCTCGGTGTAGCCGAGGCAGATCTCGAGTTCGCCGCTCAGGATGCGCGGCAGGTAGTCCTGCCGTTGTTCCTCGGAGGCGAGCTTCATCAGTGCCATCGCCAGCGAGGTGATCGTCAGGTTGCCGTAATGGATGTCCTGCAGGTCGAGCTCGTGGTAGAAGATCGTCTGCTCGATCATCGATCGGCCCTGGCCGCCGTATTCGCGTGGCCAGCCGATGCCCAGCCAGCCGCGCTCGCCGAGCAGGCGCAGGAACTGCTTGCCGAGCGGCCCCGGCGAGTGTCCCGAGGTGGCGATCTCGTGGCGCAGTTCCTCGCTGACGTGCTCGGCGAGGAAGCCGCGGATCTGCTCGCGGAAGCGTTCCTGCTCCGGGGTGTAGCGGAAGTCCATCGGATCAGCTCCGGTGCGGCGCAGGATGCGCGCGCGCGGCCAGCACCGGCGCCAGCGCCGCGCGTGCAGACGCGTCGAGCGGCCGGTAGCCGCGCTCGCGAGGCGGGCAGTACCAGACGGGATCGGCGCACTCCCACGCCTCGCGCTTGAGTTCGCGTTTCAGCACCTTGTTGGTCGCGGTGAGCGGCAGCGCCGGCACGATGCGCAGGAACGCGGGTTTCCACTTGCTGCCGAAATCCGCCTGCGCGTCGAGGAAGCGTTCGAACTCCGCCGGGTCGAGGGTGGCGCCCGGCACCAGCTGCAGCGCGGCCATCACGCGATCGCCGACCAACGGGTCCGGCACCCCGAATACCGCCGCCACGCTGACCAGCGGGTGGCGCACCAGCACCTGCTCGATCTGGATCGCCGAGAGGTTCTCGCCGTCCACGCGCAGCCATTCGCCGTTGCGACCGGCGAAATAGAAGAACCCGGCCTCGTCCCGGTAGGCGAGGTCGCCGCTCCAGTACACGCGCCCGCGCACGCGCTGCGCGACCGCCTCGGAGTTGTTCCAGTAGCCTTCGAACAACTCGCGACCCTCGAGGTTGACCAGTTCGCCGATGGCCTCGTTGCCGTTGACCAGCACGCCGCGGGCATCGAAGCGTGCGCGCGGACATTCCTCGCCGGTGTCGGGGTTCAGCACCACGATCGACGGCGTGACGCCCACGCCGAGCGAGCCGCGCGGCGTCTGCGGCGTGCGCAGCACCGTGATGCAGCCCTCCGAGGACCCGTAGCTGTCGGTGACCAGGCAGCCGAAGCGGCGCGCGAAGTTCGTGATGTCGGTTTCCGACGCCTCGCTGCCGAAGGCGGCGCGCAGCGTGTTGTCGGCATCGTCGGGCTGCTCCGGCGTGGCGAGGATGTAGGCGAGCGGCTTGCCGACGTAAGAAAACATCGTGACGCCGTGGCGGCGCACGTCGGGCAGGAATCCCGAGGCCGAGAAGCGCCGGCGCAGCAATGCGGCGCCGCCGGAGATCAGCGGCGGCAGCAGGCCCATCAGCATCGCCGAGGAGTGGAACAGCGGCATCGGCACGTAGCTGACGTCGGCGGCGCTCATCTGCTGGCGCTCGACCAGCATCGCGCTGTTGCGCAGCACGCGCGCGTGCGAGTAGATCACGGCCTTGGGCGCGCCGCTGGTCCCGGACGTGAAGATCAGGCAGAACACGGCGCCCGGCGCCACCGTTGCCGGCGGTGGGGTGGTTGCGCGAAACGGCCGCAACCCGGCGTCGAACGGGGCTTCATCGACCACGTGCAGGCGGTTCCCCAGTGCCTGCGCCAGGTCCTCGCCGATCTGCGCGCGATGGACGTGCTCGGTCAGCACGCAGGCGCAGTCGGTGTGGCGGATGTCGCGCGCCAGATCCGCCCCGCGGCGGGTCGAGTTCAGCTCGACCAGCGTGGCGCCTGCCAGCG
Source organism: Pseudomonadota bacterium (assembly GCA_963204845.1). Classification (GTDB taxonomy): domain Bacteria; phylum Pseudomonadota; class Gammaproteobacteria; order Pseudomonadales; family UBA5518; genus UBA5518. Next base: position 7,113 of record CAUJIL010000235.1, read on the forward strand.
CGCAGGCCCCGATCCAGAACGCGTGTTCGGGCGTGTTGTCGAGCAGTGCGCCGACGTGAAACGGACCGTCGCCGCGGTTGGCGAGCAGCCACGCGGCGCGCGCCGCGGACTCGGCGAACAGCTCGGCGCCGCTCCAGCTGCGTTCCTCGAAGTGCAGCGCGGCCCGCGGGTCCGCGCGCCGGGCGAGAAAGATATCGGCG
>CAUJIL010000236.1 GCA_963204845.1 Pseudomonadota bacterium
GCTGTCGTCCTGCGGCCGGAAGTAGCCGGACATCACGCTGGGGCCGCGCAGGAAGATGGTACCGGTACGGCGGTCGGGCAGCACCGTGCCGTCGCTGCCGCGGATCTCCATCGTGTAGCCGGGCAGCGGTGTGCCGCAGACGACGAAATCGCGCGCCCGCGCCGACGCGTCGCCGCGCGCCACGACGCGCGCCTCGCCGTGATCGGCCAGGTGGTCGAGGTCGATGCGGTCGGTGGCATAGCCGGTTGCCAGCGGCGCGAAGCTCACCGCCAGCGAGCACTCGGCCATGCCGTAGCAGGCGAGGAACGCGCGCGCGTCGAATCCGGCCGGAGCGAGCACCTCGGCGAAGCGGTCGAGCGTCTCGGGGCGGATCATTTCGGCGCCGATGCCGGCCACGCGCCACTGGCTCAGGTCGAAGCGGGCGGCCTCACCCTCGCGCAGGCGCCGCGCGCAGAGTTCGTAGCCGAACGAGGGGCTGAACGAGATCGTCGCCCGGGTTTGCGACAACAGGCTCAGCCACTGGCGGGGGCGCATCGCGAAGTCGCGCGTGTCCATGTAGTCGACCGGGATCTGCGCCGCGACCGGGACCAGCACCAGGCCGACCAGGCCCATGTCATGGTAGAACGGCAGCCACGAGAAGCAGCGGTCGGCCGGGGTGATCTTCACCCCGTGCGTGATGATGCCGGCGAGGTTGTCCATCACCGAACGGTGGCGGATGATCACGCCGCGCGGGAAGCGCGTGCTGCCGGAGGTGTATTGCAGGTACGAGACGTCCTCGGCGGTGATCACGGGCAACTCGCGCGGGTCTTCGGGCAGCGCGTGGAATTCCTCGGGCTCGCCGATCATGCGCAGCGCGAGTCCCTCGGTGGCCTCGACCACGAACGGCATGAACGCTTCGGAGGCGATCGCCACGGCCGCGCCGCAGGCGTCGATCAGGCCGCGCAGTTGCGCGACGTAGCTCTGGTGGCCGCCGAGGTTGATTGTCGCCGGCAGCGCGACCGGTATCAGTCCGGCGTACTGGCAGGCGAAGAAGACGCGCAGGAAATCGGGGCTGGTCTCGGCGACGATCGCGACCCGATCCCCCCGGTCCAGACCCAGACCAAGGAAACGTCGGGCCAGCGCGATCGCCTGCGTGCGCAGTTCCGCGTAAGGAAGCGCTGCATGGAGTTCGCCGCGGCCGCTGTAGAAGTTCGCACCATTCGCGCCGAGCGCCGCATAGTCCAGCGCTTCGGTGAGCGTCCGGAAATCGGCGGCCCGGAACGGAAGGGAATGACTGGTCGGTGTCGATTCGGTCTGCAAAACGCTACCTTCGCCGTTGTTGTTCGTCATCGCGACGGCTGCCTCCAATCCCGTGTGAGCCGGGTGCCGACCTTGCGCCACTGCCAGCTCCCGTGCGCGCCACGCACTCGCCGTGCCGGCAGGGAGCCGCTGAATACTCATGTATTTTCGTTTGGATGGGCGCCAAATCAACCTGCACCGAGTGGTACTATTTGGCCGCGGAAGCAGCAATTTTGCGCTTTGTCGCGATCGCTAATCGGTGGATTTGAAACGAAAATCCGTTCGCACCAACGGACCGGGCGGCATCCCATGGCAAGCCACGCAGCAGTCGAGATCGTAGCGGCGGACAGCGCCGCGCGCCGACGCGATTTCCTGCGCCTGCCGCACCGGCTCTACGCGCAGGATCCGCTGTGGGTCGCGCCGCTCGAAATCGAACTGCGCCAGCGTTTGTGGGGGGGCAATCCGTACCTGCAGCACGCCAGTGTGCAGGCGTGGGTGGCGTTGCGCGACGGCCGTCCGGTGGGACGGATCAGCGCGCAATTCGACCGCCTGCAGCAGGAGTACCACGACGACATGGCAGGCTCCTTCGGCCTGTTCGAGTCGGAGGACGACCCGCGCGTCGCCGAGGCGCTGTTCGAGGCGGCCGCTGCGTGGCTGCGCGGGCACGGGGCGCGCTGCCTGCGCGGGCCGCTGAACCTGTCGGTCAACGAGGAGTGCGGACTGCTCGTCGAGGGCTTCGACACGCCGCCGTCGATCATGATGGGGCACGGCCGCCCGTACTACGACGCGCTGCTCGCCGGCTCCGGCCTGAGTGGGGCGCGCGACCTGCTCGCCTACCGCGTGGCGCCGGACTTCGCCGCGCCGCGCGTGATGCAGCGGCTCGCCGATTCGCTCGCCGTGCAGGTGCGCGTGCGCACGCTGGACCGCGCGCACAAGGCGCGCGACCTGGAAATACTGCGCGAGGTGTTCAACGACGCGTGGTCGCAGAACTATGGCTTCGTGCCGTTCACGGTCGAGGAGTTCGACGAGGTCGGCCGGCTGATGACGCTGCTGCTGCCCGAGGACTACGTGCAGATCGCCGAGGTCGATGGCGAGCCCGCGGCGTTCATCGTCGCGATGCCGAACATCCACGAGATCACCGCGACGCTGCGCGGACGGTTGCTGCCGTTCGGCTGGCTGCGGCTGCTGTGGGGCGTGAAGGTGCGCCACCCGCGCAGCGCGCGTGTGCCGCTGATGGGCGTGCGCCGCCGCTACCAGCACTCGCGCCTCGGGCCGGGGCTCGCGTTCATGGTGATCGACGCCGTGCGCAAGGGGCTGTGCGCGCGCGGCGTGCGCGAAGTCGAGCTGTCGTGGATCCTCGAGGACAACGCGGGGATGCGCGGCATCATCGAGGCGATCGGCGGCACGGTCTACAAGCGGTACCGCCTCTACGAGAAGGCGCTCTAGACCATGTCCGACCGACCTGGCGCCCCGTCGTTTGCCGCCATCGTGCTCGCCGGCGACCGCTCCGCCGCCGACCCGCTGGTCGCGGCGTCCGGACGCGGCGCCAAGGCACTGCTGGCGATCGACGGCACGCCGATGCTGCTGCGCGTGCTGGACGCACTGGCGCGCTCGCGCAGCGTGGGCGCGGTCACGCTGAGCGGCCCGGCGCGCGAGGCGATCGCCGCCGACGCGCTGCTGCAGCGCCGGCTCGCCGACGGCGCACTCGCGTGGGTGCCCGCGCAGGCCACGCCGAGCACCAGCGCCGCGCAGGCGCTGGCCGGCATCGACGCGCGCACGCCGGTGCTGCTGACCACGGCTGACCATCCGCTGCTGGCGCCGGCGATGGTCGAGCACTTCTGTGCGGCCGCGCTGGCAAGCGGCGCCGACGTCGCGGTGGGACTCGCGCCGTATGCGCTGGTGCGCGCCAACTTCCCGACCATGCGCAAGACCGTGCTGCGTTTCAGCGACGAGGCGTACTGTGGCTGCAACCTGTTCGCGTTCCTGACGCCGGCCGGGCGCCGCATGGCGGATCTGTGGCGGGCGGTGGAAGCCGAGCGCAAGTCGCCGTTGAAGGTGATGCGCATGCTCGGCTGGACGTCGGTGTTGCGCTACCGGATGGGATGGTTGTCGCTCGGCGGTGCCGCGCGGGCGCTGTCGCGGCGCACCGGGATCGCGATCGCAGCGGTCACGCTGCCGTTCGGCGATGCCGCGGTCGACGTCGATTCGCCCGCGGACTTCACGCTGGTCGAGCAACGCCTGCGCGCGCTGCGTGGTGCCGCCTGAGCGTGCGGCGCCGGCGGCCGGCGCTCAGACGGGCAGGATGCGCATTTCCTGGTAGCGGCGCACGTACTTGCGCACCATGTCCAGCGAATCCTCGCAACCGTGGAAACCCGCCTTGCGCAGCTTGATCGTGCTGACCAGACCCCAGCGCAGCGGATCGCTGCCGGCGGGGAGGTCCATCACGTTGCTCATCTCCAGCGAGCCGCTGAACAGTTCGGTCACGTCCTCGGGAGCGTGCAGGCCGTAGCGCCTGACCATGGCGGGCCACAGCGCGGCCATCTCGCGCACCTCCTGCGACGCGTTCACCCGGCGCGGCTCGCCGAGCGCCATGCCGAAGCAGTCGGCGACCACCGGAAAACGCTCCCGATGCGATACCACATCGCCGTTGGAGATGTTGAAGGTCTCGTCGCGTGCCGCCGGCGCGTCCGCGGCCCACGCGAGCGCCTCGGCGATGAGATCCGCGTCGGTGGCCTCGTTGACCATGCAGACACCGGCCGGCAGCGGCAGGTCGAGCCCCGCCTCGCGCCGCAGCGCCGCGTACAGCGGCAGCATCAGGAAGGCGTTCATCGGCGAGCCGATCGCCGCGCCGGCGATACCGACCGGGCGCCATACGGTCCAGTGCCAGCCTTGCCCGTGCTGGCGCGCGCGGATGTAGTCTTCCTGCGCGTGATAGAAGTTCGGGTGCACCAGCCGCGGCAGGCATTCGCGCATCGGGATCGGCACGTGGGCATCCGGCAGGTGGCAGCCGTAGGCCTTGGCGCCGTGCACCAGCGACACGTGCCGCAAGCCCCTGGCGACCGCGACCAGCGGTTCCATCAGGTTGCGCAGCATCGCGGCGTTCTTCGCGATCTGCGCCGGATCGGACCAGCCGCCATAGATGTCGTCGAGTTTCTCGGCGACCGCCGTGTACACCACGTGCGTGACCTCGCTCATCGCGCCGAAGGCCGCGGCGCAGGCGCGCTCGTCGGCCAGATCCACCGCCACGTGGCGCACGCGCGCCGGCATCGCGAGCGGCGGGCGCCGCGACACCGCGATCACGTTCCAGTCCTCGCGGGCGCCGAAGTGGCGCACCGCGGCGCTGCCTACCAGACCGGACGCGCCGGCGACGATGATCGTTCTGCTGCTCATGCATGGCTCCTGTGTGATGGGGGATCGCCGTCGGGCCCGCGGCCGCCCTCAGGCAGAGCGCGGCACCGCGAAGTTCGCGAGCGGTCGCTGTACGAACATTCCCGTCGCGGCGTCGTGGCGGCGCGCGTCGACGCGCACCTGCCAGCCCCCCGCGCCCGGCGTGACGCTGCAGACATTGTATTCGGCGGCGTGGGTGGACAGCACGCCCGCGGCCGAAGCCGACGGGATGCCGAACACCGGGATCGCGCTGCCGGGGAGCCGGATCAGGCTCTGCAGCGCGCGGTGACGGTGCCCGTGCAGCACCAGGTCGACCGGCGCGCGGCGCAGCAGCGCGCACAGCGCCGCGGCATCGATGAGCCGCTTGCGCCACTTCTCCTCGCCCGGTACCGGCGGATGGTGCAGCAGCAGCACGCGCAGCAACCCGCGGCCGCGCAGTCCCTCGAGCAGGGATGCGAGCCGTGCGAGCTGCGTGGCGCCGACGCGCCCGATCGCCATGAACGGCGGCGAGGCGATCGCGCTGTCGAGCCCGATGAACGCCACCGTGCCGCGCACGCGCAGCAGCGGGAACGGATCGTCCGCGTGGCGTCCGTCCGGAGGCGTGTCGGAACGCATGAACTCGCTCCACTGGCCGCAGGACTCCTCCCACGTGCCGCGCACATAGCGGTCGTGGTTGCCGGGCACCACGGTCACGCGGTCCGGGGTGCCGATCGTCTGCAGCCAGCGGCGGGCGGACGCGAACTCCTCGGGCAGCGCGATGTTCGTGAGGTCGCCGGTGACGACGGTGTGGTCCGGTGCCAGCGCGAGCAGGTCGGCGCGCAGCGCGTCGAGCATTTCCGGGCGGTGCTCGTGCCGGCGCCGGCGCTGCCACGACAGGTAGCCCAGCGCGCGCTTGCTCGCGAGCCGCCGCCAGCGCACCGCCGACAGGTCCGAGAGGTGCGGATCGGACAGGTGCGCGAAACGGAATACGCCGTGGACGTCGGAACTCACGCGCCGTTCCGCAGCGAGGCGAAGGCGTCGACGATGCGGTCGATCTGGTCGTCGGTGTGCGCCGCGCCGACGCTGCAGCGCAGCAGGCTGAACGTCGACGGCGAGGCGGGCGGAACCACCAGGTTCACGTAGACGCCGCGCTCGAGCAGCTCGGGCCACCAGCGCAGCGCCGTTGCACGATCCTCGAGACGCACCGCAACCACCGGGCCCGGCTCCGGCCCCAGCGTGAACCCCAGCCGCGCGAGCCCGGCGTAGAGCCGTTCGGCGTTGCGCCACAGCTGCTCGCGCAGGTGCGGGCGCTCGCGCAGGTGGCGCAGCGCCACGCGGGTCGAGGCGATCACCGACGGCGACGGCGAGGCAGTGAAGATGTAGGAGCGGATCGAGAAGCGGATCGCCTCGAGCTCGGGCCGGTTGCTGACGCAGTAACCCCCGATCGAGCCGAGGCTCTTGCTGAACGTGCCGACCACGAAGTCAACGGCGTCCTCGACGCCAGCGGCCTCGGCGAGCCCGCGGCCGTGCGCGCCCAGCACGCCCAGTGAATGCGCCTCGTCGACCATCAGGCAGAAATCGTGGCGCTGCTTCAGCCGGGCGATCTCCGCCAGCGGCGCGCGGTCGCCGAGCATGCTGTAGATGCCCTCGACGATCACCAACGTGTTCGCCGCGCGCTCGCCCAGTCGTTCGAGCCGGCGCTCGAGGTTCGCGGCATCGCTGTGGCGGAAGCGGATCACCTCGGCGCCACCCAGGCGCACGCCGTCGTAGATGCTGGCGTGGCTGTCGGCGTCGAGCAGCACCACGTCGCCGGGGCCGGCGAGGGTCGCGCCCATCCCCATGGTCGCGCTGAAGCCGGTGGAGAACACGATCGCGTGACGCCGGTCGTAGAACGCCGCGAGTTCCTGCTCGAGCGCGACGTGGTCGGCGAAGGTGCCGTTGGCCATCCGCGAGCCGGTGGTGCCGGTGCCCTGTTCGGCCAGCGCGTGCTGCGCGGCGGCGATGCAGTCCGGATCGAAGGTCAGCCCGAGGTAGTTGTTGGTGCCCGCGAGTATCACGCGGCGGCCGTCGACGATCGCCTCGGTGGAGGAGAGGATCTTTTCGGTCACGGCGCCGAACGGACGGATGCCGAGCGCGTCGAGCTCGGCGCGCACCGCCGCCATCGGGGCGAACTTCTCGAGCAGCCGGTTCATCCGGCGAGCTCCGCGACGGTGCGCGCCAGGTCGCCGGCGGTGTGGATCCCGGACAGGGCGTTGAGCGGGAACGACAGGTCGAACTCGTCCTCGACCTGTTCGATGACCTCCATCACGTCGATTGACGACAGCCCCAGTTCGCCGGCGAGGTCGCTATCGGCCGTGATCGGCCGCGACGTCTTGCCGGGTGCCGCGAGCAGTTCGAGCACCCGCGTGAGGCAGGAATCGTAGCTTGCCATCGTGCGTTTTTCCCGAGCGGCGCGGCGTATCGCGCCAACGCGGGCGATTATACTGGGGCGGTTGCGCGCCGCACCTCCCGTCGCCGCGCCAATGTTGGTGATTTTCAGGTACGTGTCAGCCATCCCCGGTGCTTCGCTTCCCTCGGTCTGGGTCATCGCCGCGTACCGCGCCGGCGAACAGAGCCAGTTGCTCGCGCTTGCCGAGGCGCTCGGGTGGCCGTACGAGGTGAAGCGGCTGTGCCACCGGCGCGCCGGTGCGCTGTACGATGTGACGCGTGCGAGCGGTTTGTGCGGTATCGATCGCGCGCGCTCCGATGCGCTCGCGCCGCCGTGGCCCGAGGTGGTGATCGCGGCCGGCATGCGCAACGAGCCGGTGTGTCGCTGGATCCGCCACGCATCGGGCGGACGCACGCGCATCGTGCACATCGGGCGCCCGTGGGCGCGGCTCGCCTGTTTCGACCTCGTGGTCACCACGCCGCAGTACCGCCTGCCGGAGGCGCCGAACGTGCTGCAGAACACCTTGACGCTGCACCGCGTCACGCCGGCGCGGCTGGCCGAGGCGCACGCAGTGCACGGCGAGCGCCTCGCGCGGTTGCCATCGCCGCGCATCGCGCTGGTCGTCGGGGGCCCGAGCGGACCGTACCACTTCGGCGCGCGCAGCGCGGCGCGGCTCGCGCGCGCGGCCTCGACGCTCGCGCGCTCGCTGGGCGGCAGCCTGCTGGTCAGCACCAGTTCGCGCACGCCGGCGCTAGCGGTGCGCGCGCTGCGCGAGGCAATCGAGGTGCCGCACGAGTTCTACGCGTGGCGCGCCGGTGATGCCGGGAATCCGTATTACGCGTATCTCGCCAGCGCCGAGCGGCTGATCGTGAGCTTCGACAGCATTGCGATGATCTCGGAGGCGTGCGCGACGGGCAAACCCGTGTACCTGTTCGATCCGCAACGTCCGGACGACGGCGAGGTGGCGCCCGTGGTCGAACACTCTGCGCGCGCGCTCGGCTACCGCGCCCTGCTGCGCTGGGGGCCGCGACGGCTGGGGCGCGACATCACGCTGGTGCACGATCGATTGCTCGCGGCCGGGCGCGTGACGTGGCTGGGCGAGGGGCGCGAACCGCATGAACTGGGTCCGTGGCCCGACATCGAGCGCGCGGTCGCGCGCGTGAGGGCGCTGCTCGGCGAGCGCCGCTGAACCGCACAGGTATCGGGCTAG
>CAUJIL010000237.1 GCA_963204845.1 Pseudomonadota bacterium
CTTCTTGTGCAGCGACACCACGATCACGCGCGCCGCGAACGGGGCGATGCGCACGATCTCGGTGAAGGCCGCCTCGGCGCCGCTCGCCTCGATGAACACCGAACTCGCCGTGAGCGGACTGCCGTAGACCTCGCTGGCGCCGTGCGCCGCGCGCAGGCCGGCGAGCACGTCGTCGCGCCTGGGGTTCAGCGTCAGCGTCGCGCCGAGTTCACGCGCGCGGCGCAGCCGCTCGTCCGACAGATCGATCACCGCGATCTCGCGCACCCCCTGGTGGCGCAGCGACACCACCGCGCCGAGGCCGATACAGCCGGCACCGTAGACGACGGCCTTGTCGTGTGCCGACACCGCGGCGTTGTTGACCGCGTGGCGGGCCACGGCCAGCGGCTCGACCAGCGCCGCGCGCTCCAGCGGCAGGTCGTCGGGCAGGGCGTGCACGTTGACGCCGAGGCGGGCATTGCGCACCAGCAACCGCGGCGTGAACGCGCCTTCGGGGCCGCCGTTGCCGATCTCCAGCATCGGATCGACCACCACGCGTTGTCCGGGGACGATGCCGCGCACCGCATGGCCCACCGTTGCGACGGTGCCCGCGAACTCGTGTCCGAGCGGCATCGTGCCGCCGGGAGCGACGAGGATGCCACCCATGTCGATGTACGACAGATCGCTGCCGCAGATGCCGCAGGCTGCGGTGCGCAGGATGATGTCGTTGGCGCCCGCCGCAGGCTCGCGCGCCGGGTCGAGCCGTACGTCGCCGGGTCCGTGGATGTTCACCTGCAGCATCGTTGTCTCCTTGGTCAAGGGGGTGGCATCGGGGCCAATGCAGGTTCGGCCTGTGGCCGAACGATTCCCGTCCGGGCACAGCCCGGATCTACGAGGACGATGCCACGGGTGTGCATGATAACGGATCAGCTGAAGCCGAAACCGTCGCCGGTGACGATCGGAGTGTTGGTCCAGTGGCCGCTCGGGGTGCGGTAGAAGCCGCCGGCGGCGAGCGCGCCGCCATCGGCGTTGACGGTGGTGCCGGTGACCCAGGCGGACAGCTCACTGGCCAGGAACACCGCGCAACCCGCCATGTCGCGCGGCTCGCCGAAACGCCCCAGCGGCGTCCAGCGCGCCACGTGTTCCCGCAGTTCCGGCTTCACGTACTGCGAGGGCTTGACCTGCTCGGTCTCGGTGGTCTCCGGCGCGATGGTGTTCACGCGGATACCCTCGGGGCCCAGCACCAGCGCGAGGCTCTTGGTGAAACCGGTGAGTGCGTGCTTGAACGCCGAATAGACCGGGCACATCGGGATCGCGCGGAAGGCTTCGATCGAGGAAATGTTGACGATCGTGGATCCCGGTGCGCGCCGGCGCAGCAGCGGCAGCGCGGCTTGCGACACCGTGAACACGTGGCGCAGGTTGATCGCGTACAACGCGTCCCAGAGTTCCTCGGGAGCGCGGTCGAAGGGATGCATGAATTCGCCGATCGAGTCGCCGACGTTGTTGACCAGCGTGTCGATGCCCTCGCCGCGCGCATCGAGCGCGGCGATCAGCGCGCGCACCGCCGTGCCGTCGCGCACGTCGCAGACGTGGATCTCGGCCTCGACTCCCGCCGCGCGCAGCGCGGCCTGCGTTGCCTCGGCGCGCGCCGGGTCGATCTCGGCGCCGATGATGCGCGCGCCGAGCGCGCCGAAGGCTTCCGCGATACCGCGGCCGATGCCGGCGCCGGCGCCGGTGATCAGGGCGCTGCGTCCGCGCATGTCGATCGATGGTGCAGTGATACCCGTCATGCAAGTCTCCCGTGGCTGGTGGATGCCGGGCCGCGCCACGCCGTGGGGCAGGGCGCGGTGATGATACCCTTTACTGCGCCGCCGGAGTTCTCCTGGTGCAGCAGCAGCCCGTCGTCGTCGAGCAAGCTGTTGCCGAACAGCGCCACGGTCCAGTCGGAGTGCGTCTCGCTGAGCGCGAGGCAGGCGTTCACGGTCGTGATCGCGCCGGGTCGTAGTCGCCAGCGCGCGCCGACTCGGGGGAACGCCAACAGTCTTGTCTACCCCTCTACAGCCGCGCGATGACCTCGCTGCCGATCTGCGCGATGCGCTCGCGCAGGTCCTGGCGCGGATCCGGCAGCAGGCGCGCGACCAGCCGGTGCGCGCCCGCCTCACGCATCGCCTGCACGCGCTCGAGGCCGGTCTCCGGGCGCCACATGGCAGTGATCTCGATCTCCGCAGGATCGCGCCCGATGGCCTCGCAGGCGCGTGTGAGTTCGCCGATCATCGGCGTGAGTTCCTCGGGCTTCTCGCACGGCGCGAACCAGCCGTCGCCGAGGCGCGCGATGCGCTCGAAGGCCTTGCCCTTGTTGCCGCCCACGATCACCGGCAGCGGCCGCTGCACGGGCAGCGGGTAACTCTTGAAGCCGCTCCAGTCGAGGAACTCGCTGCGGTGTTCCACGAGTTCGCCGGACCACACCTTGCGCAGCGCGGCGACGTAGTCGTCGTAGCGCGCACCGCGGCGCTCGAACGGTACGCCCATCGCGCGGAATTCCTCGGCCAGCCAGCCGATGCCGAGCCCGAGCATCAGCCGCCCGCCGGAGGCGAAGTCCAGACTCGCGGCCTGCTTCGCCAGCAGCAGCGGGTTGACCTGCGGCAGGATGTTCACGCCGGTGCCGAGGCGCAGCCGCGTGGTGTGCGCGGCGATCGTCGCCAGCGCGATCAGCGGATCGATAAGGTTCGTTTCCGGCGGAATGCCCATCTTGCCCGAGGCCGCGTACGGGTAGCGCGACGCGTATTCGGCCGGCACGATCACGTGCTCGAAGGTCCATGCGCTCTCGAAACCGGCCGCCTCGGCCGCGCGCGCGATGGCCACGACCTGCCCGATCGCGGTGTAGCCGACGTTCACCGGGATGATGCCGATCTTCATGTGCATGCTCCTCATGACTTGTTGCCTTCCTCGACCCACTCCCAGCGCACCGGCTCACCGAAATCGTCGTAGACGGCGCGGCGCACCAGGCGGGCGCGGGCACGCCGCGGCGGGACTTTGGGCTTCGGTTTGCGTCGCCGCGCCTCGATCGCCGCGACGACTTCGGGAACGTAGGTGCGCTCTTCCCGCGGGCGCGGCGCGAAAGCGTGGAAGCCGCCGGGCGCACCGTGCAACGGATCGCGCCCGCTGATGCCGCGCGCGACTTCCTCGACCTCGCCGCCGCGCTTCAGGTAGTCGCGCATCTGCCGTTCGATCTCGGCGCGCAGTTCGTTCTTGCTCGCGAGCTGCTTCACGGCGTGCACCCGCGATTACGGGTTCGGTTGCCTTGCTTCATCGAGGGAGCATAGGCGCCATGTACGGCTCAGGCAACCGGGTCGCGCGCCTCGCCCGCTGGCACAGACGACGACGCGGCGGCCGACTGCTGGTGGCGCCATAGCGCCGCGTAGGCGCCATCGGCGGCCAGCAGTTCTGCATGGCGCCCCTGTTCCACCACGCGTCCATGCGACAGCACCACGATGCGGTCGGC